>JAGQZQ010000005.1 GCA_020435415.1 Flavobacteriales bacterium | reverse complement strand
GTTTGACGGAGATAATCTGACGTTGGAGAAATTCAAAGGATAACGTTATCCAACCCGCTCGATCAGATCAGCAAGTCGGTTCGAGTATCCCATTTCATTATCATACCAACCCACCACTTTTACCATATTGCCAAGCACCGAAGTAAGGTCCGGGTCAAAAATGCAGGAATGGCTGTCGCCCACAATGTCTATGGAAACAATCGGATCCGGATTATAATCCAGAATTCCTTTCAAAGGCCCGTTGGCTGCATCAAGAAATACCTTGTTCACTTCTTCGATACCTGATGGTGGGTTTTTAAGCATGCAGGTCAGGTCTGTCAGAGACCCGTCGGGCACGGGAACACGGATTCCACACCCGCCCATTTTTCCATCCAGATGAGGAAATATCCTGGTAATGGCTTTTGCAGCGCCTGTGGTGGTCGGAACAATTGAGTAAGCTGCCGCCCTTGCCCGACGCAGATCTGAGTGTGGTGCATCGTGCAGTCGCTGATCTGAAGTATAGGAATGAACGGTGGTTATATAGCCGGATTCGATCCCCCAGTGTTCGTCCAGGATTTTCACCATGGGAGCGGCGCTGTTTGTGGTGCAGGACGCATTGGACATGATCTTTTCCGATCCGTCGAGAATGTCATCGTTCACACCCAGAACTACTGTTTTAATATCCCCGTCTTTGGGAGGGGCGGATATGATCACCTTTTCAGCCCCGGCCTTGAGATGTAGTTCCGCTGATTTCCTGTTCCGGAAATGTCCGGTGGATTCCACCACGATCTGCACATTCATACTTTTCCATGGAAGCTCAGAAGGATCATGCAGCGCCGTCACTTTGACCGGATGACCATTCACGATCATCTGATCTCCCTCTACCTGCACCTCACCGGGGAACCTTCCATGTACGGAATCATATTTTAGCAGGTGCGCCAGGGTATGAATGTCCGCCAGGTCATTGATCGCTACCAGTCTGATGTCTTTGCGTTGAACAAGGACCCTGCATAAACTTCTGCCGATCCGCCCGAACCCATTGATTGCGATGTTGATCATTTCCAAAAAAGTTTGCGGTAAAGTTAACGTAAAATCTTCGGTAGGATATGGGACAAGTCCATAAAAAAAGCCCGCCTCAAGGGAAGCGGGCTTTGGGTTTGGTTTAAGAAATCTTAGCGGGTTACCAACAGCTTCTCACTGTGGTTGGTATTGTTTACACGCAGATTTACAATATAGGTACCGGCAGAAAGCTCTCTGCCATGGAATGCGATCTGATGACTTCCGGCCCTGGTATGCGACGCTTCACGTCTCCAAACCGTTTTTCCGGAAAGATCATAAATATTCACTTCCACCATTGCATCCTGTTCCAGCTGGAATGAGATGTTACCAACGCCATTGCGCAGTGGGTTGGGGAACAACCTCAACTCATTCACGGCTACATTATCGTTCGGTTTGATACCGGTAACGGTATTGCTTCTCCAGATTCCACGTCCATGGGTAGCGATGTATAAGCGTGACGAGAAAGCACCTGTTTCATCCAGTTCCTGCTGACGGACTTCGAATACGGGAACGTTGCCGGTACCATTGGTTTCAGCTCCCCAAGTGGCACCGCCATCTTCAGAAACGTATACACCATAATCTGTACCTACATAAAACCTATTGGCGTGGAAACGATCGATCACGGCAGTGTATACCGGCATACTGGGCAGATCACCCTGTACCGAATTAAATGTTCCGACACCCAGTGCATCATTCGATTCATAGATATACGGGGTAGATGAGCCATAACCGCCAAGGGTAACCACAATGTGATTCGGATCCGAACCAACTGCGATTCCTGTTACGCTTTTGGAGAACGTTTCTATTACGGTTGCATCAACAACCGGAAAGTCACCGGATAAGTCGCCGGTATCAAAAGTTCTTGCAAAGCTTACACTATCCAAACGATACAGTGAACCTCCGCTGGTTCCAACAAAGATATGATCGCCGTCGCTGGTGAATTCCAGGCAAGTGATGGTTCCGCTGATGAGGGCAATGTTATACCATTCGGGAACCTTTCCGAATTCCAGTGCTTCACGCGTGATCCATACACCGCTTCCTGTTCCGAACAGTGCATCGCGAATACCCAAGCCGATAGCAAAGCAAGTGTCATAGGTATGTCCTGGAATGGTAGGATCGCCCCAATAACCTTCCCACAAACGGAACGGGGTTACGAAGTTGGCATATCCGGGACTGCCGGGTGTACCCAGACTGGTCATCCTGGTTTCATAAAAACTGCTCATGGTTCCGCCTTTTGTTGCGGTAGCAGACCGGGTGAGGTTACCGTACTGGCTGGATGCAAATGCCGCATCAGGTGTACTGGCAGAAATGTCCAGATGGGTTCCGTCCCCACCCAATATAGCAACTGCCGACTGTAGGGTGTTAAAACCTTCCATGACCGTTTGGGTATTAATCAGGTGTGTACCGTTATCCTGTGTACCACCACCTACAAACTCCCCTGACAACTGGAAGCCGACGCCATAATATTGTGTCACCGAGTATCCTTTATTGATCTCCTTAAAAGTGCTTGCGCCATTGGTAGACTTAAACACTCCACCATCGCATCCTATATACAACACCTGAGGATTGTTCGGATCGAATTGAAACTCGTGTTTATCCGCGTGAACATAGTAAGGGTTAAAAACACTTTTAAACTCGCTGCCGATTTGCAACCAACCTACCCCATTTTCCCATGACCATAGCTCAACACCACCGACAATGATTTTATTTTTATTAGCTGGAAATACCGCCAGGGCATTGTTGTATGACCCCTGTCCATTGTATGGTTCAAACGAAGTGTTACTACCTACAGGTCCATTGTTACTAATGACAATAGAGTTAAAGGAATTTCCTTTATCAGTAGACCGGTAAACATTATACAGATTGCCTCCTTGTGTGGCGGCCACGTAAATGTAATTGGGATCTGACGGTGCAAATGCCGCCTCGACCCTGCCAACACCTGCTGGAAGTCCGGATCCGTTTGTAACAAGGTTAGTAAACGTATTGTCGTTACCATTGGGTGAAATGTGCACCACGCCATTGATAACACAAAGTACAGTACCGTCGCTGGCCACATTTACATCCGAAGATATCTTGGTTTCATTCACAGTGGAAGTACCGATATAGATCGGGTTGAACCACGTAGCACCACCATCATCCGTTACACGCAGACCGCGACTGGTTGATGCATAAATACGATTTGCATTGGTGGGATCAGCCGCCAGCCTGTTGACAGTTGCCCAGTCCACATTGGAGTTATTCGGAGTGGGGATGGTTGAGGCAAGCAGTGTAAAGGTTGCGCCTTTATCTGTTGACTTATAAACGCCACCACCAATGATACCTCCTGAGCCGGTACCGTAGTTTCCGTACATTCCTTCACCTGTGCCAACATAGATATCTCCATTGGCAGCCTGGGTGATCGCAGCTACAGCAAGGTTGGTTGCCACATCTGGGTGTTGCTTCCACGAGCCACCTGCTGAGATGGAATACCAAAGACCACCGCTTACTGAACCAGCGTAGACATTGTTGCTGTTGCTGCGGTCGATCATGATCGCCCGTGTTCTTCCACCGATGTTGTCAGGTCCTAGCTCTTCCCATTGCAGGTTCAGCGCGCTGACTTTACTCCGCGACTGGAAGGAACTTACTTCATCGCGGGCACGCAGCATGGCCTGCTCATCAAATTCACCTGTTTTAGGATTGGCCCTTAACATTCGGTAATGCTCCAACGCGCCTTCGATGCCATGCGGCAGTGTACGTTCGGCTCTGGGAACATAGTGATTATGTTGTGACTTCTGAGTGTTTTTTTGAGGGATCAGCGCCATGGTACCCACAACCACGGCTAATGCGGCAAAGCTGAATAGGGCTTTTGACTTCATAGCAAACACTTGATTCAGTTAATTAAAATTCTTAGGTTGATAATGCAGACCGATGCGGAGGGTAAAAGTATGAAATAAATTCCAAATACAAAGCAATCAGAGGCTCGTATTCACGGCAATGCAGAAGGGGAAATGGTATCGTTTCAGGACACCAGTTTAACTAATGTACGGCTTTTCAGAGACTTATGCAAATCACAAATTGGTAGCCTGCAAATTCTTCAACCGGATTCCTGGATTTAAAACGTGCGGATCGGAACGAAACCTGTCAAAATCAGAAAATATGCTTTTCCGCATGGTAGGACGAGCGGACGAGCGGACCACTTTCAACAAACCGGAAGCCCTTTTTAAGGCCTTCTTCTTCATAGCGTTTAAATACATCGGGATGAATGAACTCCGCGATAGGCAGGTGTTTCTTGGTAGGTTGCAGATACTGTCCCACGGTAAGCACATCACAACCAACCGCCCGCAAGTCATCCATGGCTTCCAGAACCTCATCTTCGGACTCTCCCAAACCGACCATAATTCCGGATTTGGTTTTCATTCCGCCGTCCTTCAAACGCTTAAGCACCTCGAGGCTTCGATCATACCGGGCCTGGATTCTTACCTCACGGGTAAGTCTGCGAACTGTTTCCAGGTTATGTGATACGATCTCCGGTGCGACATCTATGATCCGTTGAAGATTTTCCCATTTTCCCTGAAAGTCAGGTATCAGTGTTTCCATGGTGGTTCCGGGAGAGTTGGCCCGAATGGCCTTCACCGTTTCTGCCCAGATAATGCTGCCACCATCGGGCAGGTCGTCCCGATCCACGGATGTAATCACACAATGTTTGACCTGCATTTGCTTTACGCTTTCTGCAACACTCCATGGTTCATTTTCATCGACCTTTCCGGGACGCCCGGTGGCAACCGCACAAAAACCACAAGATCGGGTACACGTATTACCAAGGATCATGAACGTAGCGGTACCGGCACCCCAGCATTCACCCATATTCGGGCAATTTCCGCTCTCACAGATGGTATGAAGCTTATGTTTGTCAACCAGTTTACGAACTTTTGCATACTCCGGACCGGTAGGTAGTTTCACCCGAAGCCATGGTGGCTTTCTTAGTGGTTGCTCCGCAGATTGTTCGGGTTGTACTATTGTTAACGACTCCTTCAGGTCTTCACCACTTCTTGCCATAAAGCAAACTCAGATAAAATGTAAGAAAGTAATTGCGCGAAGGTACGAACTCTGCCGCCATGATGTGCACGTCTTTGGGATAAACATCAAGCGCCACACCTACTTCGATGGCCTTAACCTCTTCCTGCAAAGGGCCGTATTCGAATGCCAGACCGGTCTTCGCATAGAGACCGGGGTGCACAGCCAATTGTCCGAGCCCTTTGGTAAAAGGTGCGCGGCCATAAATGTTATCCGGAAAATGTATGAGGGGTTGGTATCGCTCCGTGGAAATATTGAACTCAAATGGTTCGCTGGTTGGTTTCAGAATCTCCAGATACACGGGTTTTGCCAGTCCGAAAGTTGCACCGGTATAATGTAAAAATCTTATTTCAACGCCATTAAGGCCATCCTTGCCGGCGATCACATATTGCATCCCATAACCCAGGCGCAGCATGGATAACGTATTGACCTTACCGTAAATATATGATTTGGTGTTATCGAAGAAAGGATTGACGGACTTCACCTCTTTCGGGTGTTTTAACCCCACATACTCCACCTCGAAAAGTCGCTTTTTGCTTCCTGTGATGTGAATTCCTCTTTTAAAGGTCAGCCCCCAACCCTGGGAATGAAAAACGGGGCCTCCGTTCATTTCGTTGCGGTACAGAATCGTCAGGTCATCCTTTCCGATTTCCTGACCCAAAAGGTCGCCGGAAAAGAGGCCTGTGCAAGCAAGAACAGATATCCAGATTCTTTTCATGACCACTTCAAAAGTATACGAGGGGCTGACAAACAAAGATACGAAAATACAACTAAAATAGTGTGTGGTTACCAAAATAGCAAGTGGGAAAACCTTACGTGGCAATGTATTAAAACCGCAGACAAAAATTCATGGTGATGAAGAGAATATTTACATTTGGGACATGGCTACAATTCACACCACATATCCCGGTGATCTGAGAACAAAGGCAATACATGTTCAATCGGGAGAAGCGATCATAACAGACGCACCTGTAGATAATGAGGGTCGCGGAGAAGCATTCTCCCCCACCGATTTGCTGGCGGCATCGCTGGGAAGCTGCATGATTACCATTATGGGTATACGATCCCGCAAGCGGAACATTACGATAGACGGTTGCCGCGCAGAGATCACCAAGATCATGGCCTCTGACCCCAGAAGGGTTTCTGAGGTTCATGTAGAACTTTACTTTCCGGATGTGGATTACACGCCGGAAGACAAGAAAATATTAGAAGATGCCGCAATGAATTGCCCGGTGGCAAAAAGCCTTCACCCGGATATCATCCAGCGAATCAATTTTCACTATTCAAAGTAAAAGAGAGGTACATCCCTCCGAGTAGGGAGATGCTTCAGGAATGTTGCTCTGCAGAAGGCTGATTGGCCTTGCCATAGGCAGGACATTTCTCGTGTGCCTTACACGCACTTAACACGGTTCCAACAAACATTACGACGGCGGCTATCCAAATAACTTTTCTCATGGTTCCTTTTCTTACAGTGTTGACTATCTGGTGAGGTAACGGGCTTATACGCCCTCATCTATTAAAAAGTTCGGTTGAGCACCCACCTTGACAAATGTAACCTTTTGACGGTTTAATCGCAATGCTGTACCCGTGATTTTTAGTACTTTTCAACTTTCATATCCCAATTTGCTCATCGAGATCATTCTTCGCCATGCAAACATCAATAAACATGCCATCCGGTCCGGAGCCCAAAGCAAATGTGGACATAGATCCTCAATGGGAACTACAGCTCCGGAATGAATTCCATTCTGAGTACTTTAAGAATCTCAAACAATTTCTGCTTACCGAAAAGCAACAACATACCATTTTCCCACCGGGCAAAGAAATCTTTTCCGCTTTCAACCTTACTCCGTTTAGTCAGGTGAAGGCTGTAATTCTGGGACAAGACCCGTATCACGGAAAAGGACAGGCCAATGGCCTTTGTTTTTCAGTATCGCCTGGTATCAAACAACCTCCATCACTTAAAAACATTTTTAAAGAACTGCATGATGATATCGGCCTGCCTGTTCCCGTCTCCGGCGACCTGAGTCCCTGGGCAAGGCAAGGGGTATTACTTCTCAACGCCACACTCACTGTTCGTGCATCCCAGCCCGGGTCGCATCAAAAGCAGGGATGGGAAACGTTCACCGACCAGGTCATTCGCGCGCTCTCCAACCATCATCAGGGACTCGTATTTCTGCTGTGGGGAAAGTTTGCTCAGGCGAAAGCTGATCTGATCGATGCCGCTAAGCATCACATCCTGAAGGCAGCCCACCCTTCTCCATATTCCGCTACCTATGGTTTCTTCGGTTGCAAACACTTTTCAAAAACAAATGAGTTGTTGAAACAAGAAGGTAAATCGGTGATCGATTGGTCTTTACCATAATGAAACAATATCTGCGACGTTGTCATTGATACACTCCATACCGAATCATCCGTTGCGGCTTTACCTGTCCATTATCTGCTTCGTTTTCCTGAACACATCCGGTCAGGCACAGATTATTTCGTTGACCCTTGCACCCGGCGTACAAACACGTCTTTTGCCGGAACCGGTTGCCGGCCTTGCTCAAAAGCCTTTCGAAGGAGACAGTATGCAAGTGGCTGCCAAGGCAAAAGACCTGTTGTCCTTACTTTTTGAAGAAGGCTACCTCACAGCAAATGCCCATTGGAGTGACAATCACACCACCCTTCGTCTCAGCCCGGGTCAGGTATATTCCTGGGCCAGCCTGTCTTCCGGCAATATTCCACCCGAAGCGCTTTATACCGCAGGTTTGCGCAAGGGTACCTTTAAGGATACCCCTTTTAAAAACACCAGGGTGGCGGATATGCGTCATCGGGTTCTCGGCTGGTTTGAAGACCATGGTTACCCCTTTGCCACTGTTTTTCTTGACAGCATAGGGATGGAGCATGGTAAAATCTCTGCAATATTAACGGCGAACAAAGGACCGTTGATCACACTGGACAGCATCATTGTCAAATCCGAAGACAGGATGTCGTACACATTGATCACCGCTGTTATCCAATGTGAAAAGGGTGATCTCTACAATGAGTCGGTGATCAGACAAATTGACAAACAGTTGAATCAAAGCAACTTTCTCCGGTCCGCAAAACCGCCTGAGGTATTATTCATGAAAGGTAAGACCTGGCTGTATGTATACCCTGCGAAAAAGAAGGCCAACAGGTTTGATGGCATCATAGGTATGTTACCGGACGAAAAAACGGGAAAGGTCAGATTTACAGGGGATGTTCACCTTAAACTCGTGGATGCGTTAAGCCGCGGAGAATCTCTCATTCTGGAATGGCAACACCTCCAACCTCAATCACCCCGCCTCAAAGCCGAAGCGGCATACCCATACCTGTTTCATACGCCATTTGGCATGAACGGGCAACTTGGCATCTATAAAAAGGATACTACCTTTCTGGAAGTACGACAGCGTCTGTCCTTTCAATATGCATTGAATGCAGGCATTTCAATTCTTGGATTTGCAGAAAGAAAATCCTCCTCAACCCTCACTCCGGCAACCGCCACCTATAATCAGGACAATGAGTGGGCAAGTACGAAGGTGGTCATGTACGGACTTGGCATTCAAAAACAGGTTGAGCAATCTGACCGTGCTCCGGTCCGCGGTTTCTTCATCAACCTCGAAACTGCCGCAGGCAAACGAAGTGCTGAAAACAACTCCAATACCCCTTCGGACGGGAATACAGTTCCATCATCGATCCTCATTGAAACCGATCTGCTCGCCGGAATGTATCATCCGATTTACCGGCGTCATATTATTCATGGCAGATTATGGTTCCACTCCAAAATGTCATCACAGGGTTTCTTTACAAATGAGATGATCCGGTTCGGTGGCATGCGCACACTCAGGGGTTTCGACGAAGAATCCATTCTGGCATCGACCTTGCTGTCAGGTACCATAGAATACCGGTATATGCTGGAAGAAAGTTCTTATTTGTATTTATTTGCAGACCGTGCCCGGTATGAAGCAAATGGTCATTCAACATACCGCGCAGATGATCCTTACGGTTTTGGGGCGGGTATTTCATTTGCTACTCAGGCCGGCATATTTACCATTAACTACGCTTTGGGCAAACAGCTTCAAAATCCTGTCTCCCTGCGATCCGGGAAGATTCATTTCGGACTGGTCAATATATTTTAGTGATGAATAAAGCAATACTTCTAATGCTCTTGCTCGGTGCCTGGTCATTGTCCTCCTGGAAAATGATACCGGAAGCATCAGACGACCCGATGGAAAATCAAATCGATTCCTGCTTCCGTGAACGATACCATAAAGAAGGTCCGTTCGACTGTTTGTACATCTCCATAAAACAACAGAAACTGATGGTGGTCATGAGGGGAAAGATCACCCATACCTTTCCCATCTCATCATCAAAATATGGAATCGGAGCAGAGAAAAACAGCAATAAAACACCCCTTGGATTTCATGTGATCAGGGAAAAGATCGGAGACAAGGTACCATTAAACGGCATTTTGAAATCACGGATATACACCGGAAAGCAGGCCGAGATCATCCATGAGAAACGTTCCGTTGATTCCGATGACGTGACCACCCGTATCCTTTGGCTGGCCGGCGATGACCCGGGCAAGAACAAAGGGGGCCGGGTAGATTCTTTCGAACGGTACATTTATATCCATGGTACACCTGAGGAGGGCCTGATCGGGCAACCGGCATCGCATGGCTGCATCCGGATGTTGAATGCCGATGTCATCTTGTTGTACAACATGGTACACGTGGGCATGAAAGTGCTTATTTCAGAGGACTAGACGATCGGGTTCAAATAAAAGCGTTAATTTCAAAGCATGGAAATCGTGTACATCATTTTCGGGTTAGCTCTTGGCGCAGGGGTGATGTGGTTCGTGCTTCAGGCAAAATCAAAAAATATTCTGGATGCTTCAGAAAATGAGAAACAGCATTGGCAGGATCGACAGGAACAACAACAGACAGCATATGACCAGCTCCGCACGGAACTGCAATCCGAAAGGGGTAAGGTCGAATCGCTCAAGGAAGAGAGGGGAAAATGGGTGGCTTCACATGAAGCTTTGTCTGAAAAGCTGCGTGAACAAAAGGCCGAACTGGAGCAGCTTCAGGAAAAATTCACCAAGGAATTTGAGTTGGTGGCCAACAGGGTTATGCGCCAGAACACAGAAGTATTCAATGAGCACAGCAAAAAGAACATGACCGAGATCCTTGATCCGTTGAAGGAAAAACTGAAGGATTTCGAACAAAAAGTTGAAACCGTTCACAAGGAAAATATTCGCCAGAACAGCACGTTGACCGAACAGATCAGCGGTCTCAAGATGTTGAATGAACAAATGAGCAAGGATGCGCTTCATTTGGCGAATGCCCTGAAAGGCGATTCAAAGACACAGGGTGATTGGGGTGAAATGCAACTGGAGATGATCCTGGAACGATCCGGGCTCACCAAGGGTGTGACCTATACCACCCAAAGCGGTATGAGAGATGAGGAAGGCAACTTGAAGAAACCTGACTTCATCATCAACCTTCCGGAAGATAAGCACATGGTCATTGATGCTAAGGTTTCCCTTTCCGATTATGAGCGATACTATCAAACGGAAGCGCCTGAAGAAAAAGAGCGCTTTCTCAAAGGCCATATTCAGTCCCTCAGAAACCACATCCGCGAGCTGGGCGGAAAGAATTACCAGGCGCTGTACCAGATCAACACACCGGATTATGTGTTGATGTACGTACCCATTGAACCCGCCCTGACACTGGCCATGCAACACGATCGCCAGCTGTTCGACGAGGCGTTCTCCAAACGAATTTTACTGGTATCCTCCACCACGTTAATGGCAACCATGAAAACGGTAGCCTTTATCTGGAAACAGGAAAACCTCACCCGCAATGTCATGGAAATATCCAGACAGGGTGGTGCGATGTACGACAAGTTCGTCAGTCTGCTCGAAGACTTGTCCAAAATAAAATCGCATCTTGACAAATCACTGAAAGCCTACGAAGAAGTAGAAAAGAAAATCACCGGGCGTGGCGGTGTGATGACCCGGATAGAACAACTGCGATCACTCGGTGCCAAAACCACCAAGGAACGGAGCATTCCACAGGAGTTCAAAATCAATACTGCTGATGAAAACAATCTGATCCCGTGATGAAGTCAAAACTGTTATACCTGATATTGGCCGCAGGCCTGATGTTGACGCAATGCCGGACGCCTGCCAGGATCAGCCACCAAAACCTGTCTTTCATTTACCAGCAGGACAACCAGAACATACACCCGCATTTTGTCACTTACCACATCAGTGACTCACTGACCAGAATCTTCTATAAATTAAATTCCAGTGACCTGCTTTATAGCAAGAAAGGTGGTGATAACCATTACATAGCCAGGTTTGCATTCCATTGCACGCTCTACGATTCTTATGAATATGAACTCATTCATGATAGCACAACCATTTACCTGGAACACACCGGCGACAATGGCATATCTCAACGTATTTCCGGTTCATTTGATCTTCCGGTAAAGGACGGTCGCAATTATTTACTGGAGATCAAGTGCCACGACATCAACCGCAATGAAAAGGTTATCAATTACATCGACATAAAAAAAGAGAAACCCGGAAACCGTCAATATTTTTATCTTAAATCCGGAGAAAATGCTCAGCCGCTGGTTCGTAATTACTTTGCCCTGAATGAGCCTTTCACCCTGGAAACATCGCTAAAAGGCATCAAAGAATTGACGGTGCGATACTACCAACGGGAATTTGATCTGCCCGCCCCACCCTTTTCCACGGCTGTTTCCAAATCGTTCAATTATTCGGCAGACAGTACCTTTGTGCTAGAGCTGGACGAGAATGGTCAGCTAACCACCAGTCTGAACAAAACCGGCTTCTACCATTTTCTGATGGATTCAACCTCCAGGGAAGGATTAACGGTTTATGCCTTCGGTGACCATTTTCCGAAAGTGACTACGGTACCATCCATGCTTCACCCGCTACGTTACCTGACGACGCAGCAGGAATATGACCATATGGAGAATGAAGCCAACAAACAGGAAGCCGTTGATGAATTCTGGAGAAGCAGTGGCGGAAGTGACGACAAGTCCCGTGACCTGATCCGAAAATATTACACGAGGGTGGAACAGGCCAACGATTATTTCACCTCGTATCTTGAGGGATGGAAAACCGATCGTGGACTTGTATACGTGATCTTTGGTCAGCCGAATGTTATTTACAAAACATCCAACTCTGAAAGCTGGGTTTATGGTGAAGAGCATAATGCGCTATCCATGCAGTTCACCTTTGTAAAAGTGAACAACCCGTTTACAGACAATGACTACAGCATGAACCGTTCTCCCATCTATAAAAACAGCTGGTACCGCGCCGTGGATACCTGGAGACAGGGACGGATATATTAACACCAGATACCCGCAAAACGCATCTATGAAATACCCACAACGCAAACCTGTTGAAAAATTCGAAGGTGAAGAAAAAGACCTGGTATTCGGAATAAGACCGGTACAGGAAGCGCTTACCGCCGGCAAAGAGATCGACAAACTTTACATGCAAAAAGGCCTGACCGGAGATGGAAGCCAGGAGGTCATTGCCAAAGCACGGGAGTTACACATCCACATCCATTACGTGCCCAAAGACCGGATGGATCGCATCACGCGGAAAAACCATCAGGGTGTGGTAGCGTTCATCTCTCCTATCCGTTTCCAGTCGCTTGAATTGCTGGTTCCGATGATCTTCGAAAAGGGAGAGACACCATTGTTTATCATCCTGGATCGCATTACGGATGTACGTAACATGGGAGCCATCATACGTACTGCGGTATGCGCAGGGGCGCATGGTGTGGTATTTCCGGATCAGGGTGCAGCCAGGGTAAGCAATGAAACGGTGCGCACATCGGCCGGCGCTGCATTCTCCATTCCGCTATGCAAGGTAAAAAGCCTGACCCATGCCTGCCGCTACCTTCAGGACAGTGGCATACAACTTATAGGTTGCACAGAGAAGGCCTCAAAGGACATTTATGGGTTAGATATGAAAGAACCCAGCGCGATCATTTTAGGATCTGAAGAAGACGGTATTTCCGAAGAGTTGTTGAAAATGTGCCATCAAAAAGGGCGCATCCCGCTGGCAGGGCCGATCGCATCATTGAATGTATCCGTAGCGACGGGCGTGGTCTTGTTTGAATCCATCCGGCAACGCCAGACGGTCAGTCAATAAAGCGATTCACATAATCTTCCCTCACCGGATGAAAGACGTCAATGATGCGGCAGTCTGTAATAGCCTTGCCATAATGCCTGGCACCTGAAGGGATCACGGCAACATCACCGACGGTCAATATCCTGGACTCCCCTTCAACGACCAGTTCAAACTTACCCCGCACCACATTGGTGACCTGTTCATTGGGGTGGCTGTGCTCCGGAAACGGTGACCCTGCCTTTACATCGTAGTAGGCCATCGTAAGATTTTTGGTATGCACAAGGCGTACACGATATCCCGGGATGGTTTCCTTCTCAGGGATTTCGTTCAGTGAAATAAAAGGTGACTTCTTAGCCATATCATGATTCTTGTAAAGCATCTTCAATGATGGACTGTAACGCGGAATTCATCTGGAGTGAGCGTGCTTCCGCATGTCCGCGCATACTCATCTTCCCCCAGGTTTTACGGATGATATCCACCACCTTTTCACGGGGGTGTTTAGCCGCGAATGTCAGTGCTTCAAACTCGAGAAATACCAGGCACAGGGCATCTTCCATGACCTGTACTTCGGGATCATTGCGAAGGCCTTTTTTCTTATTGATATCCATGACACGGTTGATCACAGCCTCATCATACCCTACCTGTTCAAGAACTGCAGAAGATTCCTTTGCATGAAAAATCGCTTGCGCCGCGCGCCATTGGAGGTAGCCCTTCTTTCCTTCCGGATATGAGTCACGAGGTGTTTCCCACCGTTTCAGGTGCTGGCAGTGACCTGCCAGCTTTAATGCCTCGGATGCGCTGGGTGCAAGCTTTGCAAGCCATGAGGAAAGCCTACGTGTGTGACAAAGCGTTTCAGGTGTTTCAACACCGTCACATAAAACCTTATGAGGATCGCCGGCATTGATCTTGTCAAAGATCGCCACCGCCTGTTCAAACCTTTCCATATCGGACATTTGTTTTTTTTCGCAATTCGGAACGAAATTCATGAACAGGAAGGAATATTCAAAATGTATATTGACATTCGGTTAAAAGCGAGACCTATATCTTCCCCTCACGAACATTTCCGGGCACTTTTCGTTATATTTGTAAGGAAACACCATCCAATATGAACACCGCAGAATTAAAGAGTCTACTTCATCAGTTGGTCGTTGAAACCAATGACAATTCTGTATTGGAAAAGGTCCGCTCATACTTTATCACTTTGAGACAATCCGGGAAAGATATCGATTGGTGGGATGAATTAACTGATCAGGAGAAAGATGCCATTGAAAAGGGGCAAAAACAGATTAAGAACGGAGATCACTTGAGTCATGAACAGGTCAGGAAGGATGTAAGTAAGTTATTTCGTAAAGGGTGACCACACCAAGAACCGTTATCTGGTCGGCCCTGGCCAGAACTACCTATCTTAATGTTCTTCGTTACATCCTGGAGCATTGGTCAGAAGTTGAAGCGATACAATTTGACACCAAGGTTGAGAGCCTCATTTCAAAACTCAGAACTTATCATCAACTCTGTCCTCCCTCCAGATTGAAGAAAGGAGTGCGGCGATGTGTTATTTCCGCACATACTTCACTTGTTTATAAAATCAAAGGCCATGAGATCGAGTTGATCACATTCCTGGACAACAGAGGGAATCCCTCTTATTAGATTTACACCATTTCCATTTTTGCATCCGCAAGAATTATACAAATGAAACACATCAAGGAAAGGCTTCATTCACACTGCATGCAATACGCCACCGCACGTATCGAACGTATCAGACAGGAAATAACAGAAGCGCAGGTGGCGGCAAATGAAGAAGTAAAAAGCAGTGCGGGTGACAAACACGAGACCGGGCGGGCCATGGCACAACTCGAAGTGGAGAAAAATGCGCAACTACTGCACGAGGCGGAAAAACTAAAGGCCGTGATGGAAACGATACCGGCGAACAGAACCTCAGAAACGGTGACACCAGGTTCTTTGGTCATTACTTCTGATGGAGTGTTTTACATCGCCATCAGCATTGGAAAAGCAGAGGTCGAAGGGATGCCATACCTGATCATTTCCGCTGAATCGCCCATTGGAATGGCTCTATCAGGAAAGAAAAAAGGAGACGAAATAACCTGGAATAACCGGAGGTATGTGATTGAGGAGGTGAGGTGATACTAACCGGATGCAGTAGGCAGTAGGCAGGAGGCAGGAGGCAGTAAGGAACCATCTGCTGATAAGGTGTGCCAATAACAGTTACTATAGACAATAGACATTAGAAAATAGAGATTAGGCGATGGAACATGTTTTCGGCCAAGACAACCACTTATCATACCTGACCCTGATAAACAACGAAAAAACATAGAAACGAAGAGCACGTAACCGGCTACCTATATTCTATATTGACCACCTTAAAAGAGAGTTCCATGATCGAATTAACCAATATCTTTAACGGCACACTTTTCTGAATACTCTCCTCTGTCTGGTCTCTCTTGTCTATTTTCTATTGTCTGGTGTCTGATTTCTATTGTCTTCCAACACTCCCGCGTACACAAATGCAAACAGTCTTCCGGTAACCTAACGCGTTACGTCCTGCCTCCTGCCTACTGCCTACTATCAAAACCCTTCCGCCGTATCATCCCCTCTCGGATCGGCGCCACCTTCGAGTTTGCCGTCATCCATTATCAGAATGGCATCCACCCGCCCCATCGGGCCACGGTCTTTAATGCGGTGTCCACGAGCCTCCAAAGCATGAAGCACTTGAGAGGAAATGCGCCCCTCCTCTACCTGTAGCAGGTCTGGCAGCCATTGATGATGAAACCGGGGTGCTTCTACTGCTTCCTGCATCGTCATCTTAAACTCCGCAACATTCAGGAAACCCTGTAAGACAGAAGTAATGATGGTTGAGCCACCTGGAGAGCCTATGACCATCCACAGTTTGTCATCGCGTTCAACAATGGTGGGTGTCATCGAACTCAACATACGTTTGCCACCGGCAACAGCGTTCGCTTCCCCGCCAACCAGGCCATACATGTTAGGCACGCCCGGCTTTGCGTTGAAATCGTCCATTTCATTGTTGAGAAGGAAACCGGCCTCATCCGCAAATATCTTACAACCATAGTTGTCATTCAGCGTGGTGGTCAGAGACACCGCATTGCCATCCGCATCAATCACAGAAAGATGGGTAGTTTCTTCATGTTCGGTAAAAGCTCCCGCATGAATAGAATCTGATATCCTGGTAGCAGTTGGCTGATAGTTGGCCATTCTTTCCTTCAGATAATTCTTGTCCAGCATATTATCCAGCGGAACTTTCCAGAAATCAGGATCACCCAGGTGCTGGGCACGATCTGCATAAGCACGTTTTTCCACTTCCACGATCAGGTGCATGGCATCAGGACTTTGAAACCCGAGGGAAGCCACCTCGTAATTCTCCAGCATTTTCAGCATTTGAAGAAGAATCACGCCGCCACTGGATGGCGGAGGCATAGAGATGATGCGGTACTTCCGGTAAGTGTCTTCAACTGGTTTGCGCCATGTGGCATTGTATGCGCTAAGATCCTCGGCTGTAATGATGCCACCCGTGCGTGCGGAGGCTTTCACAATGGCTTCGGCGGTTTCACCTTTATAGAATCCGTCCCGTCCCAGGTCCCTGATATGTTCCAGGGTTCTGGCGAGATGTTCCTGCTTCAGAATATCGCCATACTGCCAGGGTGTTTCCTTTTCAAAATAATGGTATCCGGGATTTCTGACACGGAATAGGCTATCGAGGTCATTCAATTCTTCCGCCTGCAGTGCCGTTACTTCAAATCCGTTCCTGGCCAAATCTATGGCGGGTTGGATCAGCTCAGCAAACGGTAGGTGTCCGTATTTTGCATGAGCCTTGAATATTCCATCAACAGTACCCGGTATGCCAACCGCCAGGCCCGTTTCAAGACTCACGCCTTCCCGTACCTCACCATCCTTATCAAGGAACATATCCCTTGTTGCCCCTGATGGCGCCACTTCCCGGAAATCAAGCGCATCGGTACTTCCATCCTTCAAACGAACAATCATAAATCCCCCTCCACCGAGGTTACCAGCGTTGGGATAGCAGACCGCAAGTGCCAACTGGGTAGCAACAGCAGCATCCACGGCATTCCCTTTTTTCTTCAGGATTTGCTGCCCGATCTTTGCAGCTGCGGGATGTGCACATACCACCATGGCATGGTCAGCGATGATACCGCGACCCTGTTCAACGTATTCCTGCGGTGGTTCTGAACCCGATCCGCAAGCCACACAAAACAACACTATAATGAGATGGAGGGTTCTCATGGTATGATTTTTGGCCAATTTAACGCATCTTTATGAATAACAAAAGCGTTCGAACATGCGTGTTTTCAACAGTCTCCTCATTTTCGTCCTCTTCATTTCCTTATTTATTCCGGGAATTTGTAACGCCCAGGTTCTGACACCACAGGTAGATTCCATTCCCATGCGGGATGGCAAGAAGCTCGCAGCGGACATATACATCCCCCAGGGAGGAGGCACCTTCCCGGTGATCCTCATCCAGACACCATACAACCGGTTATATTACCGGCTGGGACTTCCACTTGGCTTTCAAAAGAATCTGGACAGCAGTCCTTACATTTTTGTGATTGTTGACTGGCGCTGTTTTTATGGATCCCAGGGTGCGTGTATTGCCCAACCCAACCGGGGGCAGGATGGGAAGGATGTGGTAGATTGGATCGCAGCACAATCATGGAGCAATGGCAAAGTTGGTACATGGGGGCCGTCCGCCCTTGGTAAGATCCAGTTTCAGACTGCCAGGGAACAACCTGCAGCGTTGGTATGCAGTGTACCGTTGGTGGCGGGTTCACAATTCAACTATGAAGAATACTTTCCCGGCGGATGTTACCGTAAAGAATATGCCGACCAGCTGGATGCATTGGGCTATGGCTTATCGCCCTTCCTGCTGGCCAATCCGGTACATAATCTCACATGGCAGATCGCAGAGGGTGCCAATCTTTATCCCGATCAGATCAAAGTACCCATGTTGATGATCGGTGGCTGGTATGACCATAATGTGGATGTCATGACCTCCTTATTTAACCTGTTGAAAAGTTCCGGTGACCCTGCCGTCAAAGATCAGCATCGGTTGGTGATGGGTCCCTGGGCGCATGGCGGATTTGGACAAGCTCAGGTGGGTTCAGGTCAACAGGGTGAATTGTTCTACCCCGAAGCATCCGGCTGGAGTGATTCCCTGGCACTTGCATTTCTGGACTACCACCTGCGGGGTATTGCAAACAACTGGCCATCCAACGCCAATGTTACGGGTTTTCAGATGGGAGATAACGTGTGGGAAACGTTTTCATCCTGGCCACCGGTTACACAGGACCTCACACTTTATCTTCATGAAGATGACACATTGCGGGAATCATCGCCTGCGGTTTCATCCTCTTCCACTTCATTGCAGTATGACCCGCGCGATCCGTCGCCAACCATTGGAGGCCCTACCCTTCATCAGGATCTGGACCAGGGACCTTACGACCAGGCTCCTATAGTGGAAAGCCGCAACGACATACTCACTTTCACCACGCCGCCGTTGCAACAGGACGTAAAAGTTCAGGGAGAAGTTCGCGTTCATCTTTACATGTCGAGCGACCGGAAGGACACCGACATTTGTTTGCGGTTGACGGACGTTTACCCTGACAACCGGTCCATGCTGGTAAGCGACCAGGTCTTACGCATGCGGTTCCGGGATGGCTATACCGCATCGGATACCGCTGTCATGGTTCCCGGCCAGGTGTATGAGGTAGAGCTGACATTCGATCATACGGCCATTACTTTTCCGGCGGGACATCGCATCCGGTTAGACATCACCTCTTCCAATTATCCCAGGTTTGATGCCAACCTGAACAACGGCGGGGCCATGTATGTGGCTGGCGACACGCTGATCGCCACCAACACTTTTTATCATGAAACCAACCGTCCTGCCCGGGTGATTCTACCTGTATCGGATGCAACCATAGGCATGAACGATATATCCGAACCTTCAGTGCTGCCGGAACTCTTCCCTAACCCCGCACATCATCATACCACAGTCCGGTGGCCTTACACAATACCGTTGGGAGAAGTTGTAAAAATCACATGCTATGATTTGATAGGAAATATGGTAGTTACTACGAGTGTGGATCAGCAGCATCTTAAATTCTCAACAGAAGAATTCACACCTGGCATTTATCTTATTCGCATGGAAGGTTCCGGTAAATCCTACACCCGTAAGCTTGTAGTCCGGTAAATGATGGGGATGGGGCTTGCTATTGTATCAGATTCCAATGTTCTCTTGTCATCACCCACTGGTGCACTTCCTGTTCAAAGTTGATGGAGCCGGGGATGGTGGTATATGTTTTAACAAACTCGAAGCCTATTTTTTCAAGTAATTTATGGGGCGCCGGATTCAAAGCATAGGGTTCACAAAGGATTCTCTCCAGTTGATATTTCTCAAAGAAGACCGGAATTGCAAGTCTTACAAGACCCACTCCCCAGCCCTTCTTTCTGTGTTCCTGTTTCCATATGTGAAGATGCATATTTGCCTGCTTACCAAAGGTGATCTGATTGATGTTATTATGCCCTATGGGTAAATCGTTGCATGTCCAGATCAAGGCATAGGCCTGCTTTTCACGGATGGGTTTTGAGATCTGTGCATTCAACATTTCCCTGAAAACTTCCGGGTCGGGCATCTTGCCCAGATCCACCCCCATGCCTTCAAGATAACGGTCATCTGATTCTGCCCAGTAGCTGGTGATCAGATCCACATCCTGTGGTGTGATTTCATGTATACCTAGTTGTTCGGCCATCTCAGATTGCATCTTGCGTTTTGATCCATTCCTTTACCACGGCCTGGAGCGCCTTCTTCTTTTTGGTAATATCCTTTGCATCTTCAAAACGGGCCACCCGGGCTTCCTTGCCGTCGCCTTCCAAAAGGTTGTGTGGATCTTTGATGGTCGCTCCTTTGTGAAACATCAAGCTTACAAAGGTTTTGGCATTCATAAAATAGGATGCCATGTTGCCTTTATAGATAAAGGTGGGACTGCTCCATTTGATGGTCTCCTCGATGCGGTCGTCGGTGGTCAGAATGATCTCCCTGACCTGGTTGATCTCATCGGTCATCGGATGGTCCTTCTTTTTCAGGTATTCATCCACGGCTGGATTTTTCTTCATGGCAAGGGTTATTTGTTATTCAAATATACGGGATGAGGGAATGGGTTGATAGTGAAAATGTATGATGGGTGTTGAAGTATTGAGAGACACAAACTGGCAACGTAACTTTTTAAGCAGGGGTACATCAATTTCCCTCCCCGGAACAAGTTACAAAGATGAGATCATAGCGTGGGCCGAGATCGATACATTTTCTTTCATATGTAATTTTTATCGGAAGATAGATTTACCGTCTCAACCAAAAGGTCAATCCTTCTTACCTATGTAAGAAGAGCCAAAGGTATTTCCCCACGCATATCGAAGGATTGACGAACTTGAACCGGGGAGGGGAATTCGTGCGCCCCGAACACCCAATAATATCAACAAACCCCAGTCCCGCCTATTGTCGTGTCAAGGCAAATGCATCCATCACCCTCGCTCTTGCAGATGTGTGCTCAACGATTGGCTTCGGATATTCCGGTGTTTCAAATTCAGGCAACCAGCGTTTGATATACAGTAAGTCTTTATCGAACTTTTTCTGTTGGGTTTCCGGATTAAAAACACGAAAATACGGTGCCGCATCACAACCGGTTCCCGCTGCCCACTGCCAGTTGCCATTGTTCGATGCCAGCTCATAATCCAGTAATTTACGTGCAAAGTAAGCCTCACCCCACCGCCAGTCTACCAGCAAGTGTTTGCAGAGGAATCCGGCCGTCACCATGCGCACACGGTTATGCATGTATCCCGTTTCATTCAGCTCACGCATACCAGCGTCTACCAAAGGATAACCGGTTTTACCTTCGCACCACTTTTCAAATTCCGTTTCATTGTTTCTCCATTTAACCCGATCGTATTGGGCGTTAAAGCAGGAATGCACCACATGTGGAAAATGAAACAGTATCTGCATAAAAAATTCACGCCATATCAATTCGCTGAGAAACACCTCGGATATGTTCCTGACCCTTGCTACAAGCCAGCGTATACTAACCGTACCAAAACGCAGATGCGGGCCCAACCTACTTGTCACATGACGTGAAGGAAAATCCCTGAGCGCCGCGTAATCCAAAAGACCGTCGATATCACAGGCAGCCACGTGAACGTTACTTTTCTTCAGTCCGACCTCCTCACGACCGGGAAAGTTCAATTGCAATCTGTTATAGTTTGGAGGAGCGCTATCACATCCAATGTCATGATGCATGAACTGTTCCAACCATTTGTTCTTATAAGCAGTAAAAATTTTATAGGGTGAACCGTCGCTTTTTATCACCTCGTTCTCCTCGAAGATCACCTGGTCCTTGAATGTGTGAACACCGATTCCTCTTTGCTTCAAGATGTCAGTAACCTGGCGGTCTCTCTGCAATGCGTAAGGTTCATAGTCCTTATTAAAATATACCCCTGCAATTTCGTATGTATTCAATAGCGCTGCCCACACTTCCTCAGGCCTTCCGCGAACCACGTGCAATGCACCACCATGTTTATGGAGCTGTCGGTGGATATCTTCCAAACACCCGTATATGAATGACACCCTCGGATCATCATCAGGCAGTCCTTCCAGTATCCTGTCATCGAATATAAAAACAGCCTGTACAGGATAACCTGACCGAAGGGCATGGGTGAGCGCGGTGTTATCATCCAACCGCAGATCCCTCCTGAACCAATGGACAGTGACCTTCATGGTGCTGAATCATTGAAGTAAAAAATAACGTCATGCGAAGCGGCCATGCGATGCAAGTGAAGAATTAACCATACACAAAACTTCTCCGATAACGACATATCAGAATCATCCTTTCATAGATAACAATTGATGATGTAAAAGTGTTCGGAAACGCAGTTTAGGTGCCTACACATTCACCGCCACCCACCTTCCCAAAGTAAAGAGGCCTGTAAATAAAACCAGCACAAGAACGATCTTTCTGAATTGCTCTTCCGATAGTTTTTCGAGAATACGTTTACCGGTATAGGTACCGACAACACTGGCAACCAGAAGCATTGGGATCAGAAGCATTTCCTTTCTATGCACATAACCTTCCAATACGTAAACCACACTCCGACTCAAGTCCACCCCAAGATCGATCATGGCTGAGGTGGCGATGAACACTTCCGTTTTGAGATGAAATACAGTCAAGGCTATGCCCCTGATGGCACCTCCGGTTCCCAGCATACCTGCGATGATACCTGAGAGCATTCCACTTCCAATCGCATTACCCTGTGTGGCCTTTAACTTCAACTGAGGAAACAGGAGCAATGCCGCACTTAACAATATCAGGAAAATGGCCAACAGAAACTCCAGCACATCCGATCTGAACAAGCTACTGAAATATGCCCCGACAATGACCAGCAATACCGCTGGAATACCCATGGACAGAACCAGTTTCTTGTCAAACCCTTTACGAAAGAAAGCGATCTTGGTGATATTACTGGCCACATGAAACAGGGCGGTTATACCAAGAACGGAATGAAAGTCCATGAACAATCCGGCAATTGGGACAAAGAGCATGGAAGAACCAAACCCTCCCACGGTGCCTAGTATCTCCGCCAACAAAGCAAGGAGGAAAAAATAGATGAGTTCTTCCACGTAATCCGTTCTGTTTTACGACGAGAATTTAAGGTTTTCGCACCTTATCATTTCATCTTCCACCGCTCCAGGCGTGGAATTCCTTTGGTAAATAAACCGCTCAGAAACCCCGGAAATCCCATGGACCTCAACTTATCTTTCACGAATGCCTGCATCTTTTCTGCGGAATTGATCTCAGGATTCAGAAATGTCCCGTTCTGATTACAAAGGGAGCAATACATGTTGCTTTTGCACCCATCGGCATTCGTACCGCCGCCTTGTGCGTCCTTCTTAAGCGGCATGCTACAGCTTTGGCAGATCTTATAAGTTTTGCTCATGGCAATGTGTGTTAAACACTAAAGGTACGAGAATGTCAGACTTCTATAAAGTCAGATCCTTTTTCGCGGATCAACATCCCTGTACTTTTTCAGTAGGGGCGCAAACGTATCCGGATCAATGGGTTTGAACACCTTTTCCTGTCGCGGAGGATATTTCTCCAATTGACCTGCGGGCCGGGTCGGGCGCTTTTCAAATCCACCTCCACAGTTGGGGCAAACATTGAATAACACTTCCTCCACGCAAGTTTTACAAAAGGTGCAATCATACGTACAGATCATGGCCCGGTCGCTATCGTTGGGCAAGGCACAATCACAGTGTTCACAGGTAAGGCGAAGTTCCATCATATTTGACGCTTTTAATTACTCAAGTTTTTAACCGGTTACAACTTTTTGTTCCACCGCTTCAATGCGACAATGTGACCCAACAATACCAGTGGCACTACCACGGTTGGTAACAGGTTAAACGGGAAATACAAAACTGCGATATTGGGCTGATCAAATGCCAGGCGTTGAAATGGGGTTGGAATCGCAAAGGCTGCTGTGATGACGACATTGAGAAGGAGTATAAGACAAAGAACGTTCCATGCGAGAAACAATTTCCCGTTGAACGTTTGTGCACGGAATGCAAGTATGGCCACAGGCAGTGCTGAGATTCCCGAAATAATATCCAAGTTGGTTCCTTCAAAAGTCATGTATACAGATACCATTCCATGATGATATAACAGTGCCAACACTACTTCCACCGGTATGCGGATCGTATGAAATGTCGTAAGCGTTTTCAGGGATAGCCTATCCATCCATTTTTTTCCACGCCTGCTTAACAATAGCACGACAATCAATAGTATGGCAGGAAAGACACCGAATGCCATGATACGTGGCGGCATGGTTTGCGCATCCTCATATACTCCTGTTATACCCAGAACCGATTGGATAATGGTCCACAAAAGGGCTATGATCAGGAATTCCCGTGAACGACAGGCCATATAAAACCAGGCGATGGAGATCAACACTGTAATTCCGAACAATAGAGAAATATAGAATGGCAATTCGGTCATGGAATCCTTTTCAGGAGATAGAGAGCTGATGCAAATGTAAATGAATCGGACAAAAAAAGTGCCGGCTTGAAATAAACCGGCACGATGAATTTTCAGGTAATACCAATGGATTACATCCCTGGAATTGGCAGTGCTTCGTGCACTTCAATCTGACAGGTGTTATCATATCCCAGATGCGGGTGTCCCTGAAGAAGCTGTTTGGCATGCTCCATGCTTTCAGCCTGCAGGATGGAATAACCACACACTTCATTTTTGCTGGCTGTGCTGCCACCGTTGGTATCCAGTTTTTGACCACCCATGAGCGGGGTTCCGAGGTCTACCATATGCTCACCGCATTTTTTAGCCCAGTTCATCCAGGCTTCCATGCCCTTTTGAGCATCTTCAGGTGAATTATTTTGCATTTGTTCCTGCGCACTCACAGGTGCATGATAAGTTACAAGATACTTTTTCATGATTGTTTTAGATTAGTTATTAGAGGTTACTGTTTCCTTTTGCAATTCGTAATTGACCATCCAGTTGATCCCGAATTTATCGGTGAGCATTCCGAAATAGGCATTCCAGAATGTTTCTTCCATCGGCATGTTCACTTGTCCACCCTGGGCAAGCGCCTGGAAGATCTTATCCGCTTCACCTTTGCTGGAAGGGTGTACAGACAAGCTGAAGTTATTCCCTACATTCAGATCAGGTCCCATACCGGGCATGATGTCGCTACCCATGATGGACGTTTCCTTGCTGATGGGAAGTGAAATATGCATCAACCGCTTCTTCATCTCTTCCGGAAGCGGTGGTCGCCCTTCTTGCGGAGGCATTTCACCAAAGGTGTTTACAGATTGAAAATCTCCTCCAAATACAGATTTATAGAAATCGAAGGCTTCCTTGCAATTTCCATCGAAAGTGAGATAAACATTTACTGTGGCCATAGTTTATTCGGGTTTGGTTATACAAGTAATAACGAACAAGTTATAAATTTTAAACAGGGAGGTAAATAAATTCAAGGTTAAATTTTGAGATAAATTCTCGCTTTTCAAAGACAAGGTTATTCGAATGATAGACGAACGTTTGGATGGGATGTTGCGTGGGGATTTATTTGGTGATGTGGTGATGTGGTGATGCGGTGATGTGATGATGTGATGATGTGGTGATTTAAAGATGGGCAACAACTGGTAACCATGTGATATCAGACAATCATAAGTCAGATCCGAATGTCCCCAACCAGAAACAAGAAGCTATTTGGTGATTTGGTGATTTGGTGATGTGGTGACCTGCCAGCCGAAGCGCCAGCCATTGTGATAGCAGGCTCGTTTGAAAATGGGCAACAACTGGTAACCATTTGACACCAGACAATCATAAGTCAGATCCGAATGTCCCCCAACCAGAAACTAAAAACTAAAAACTATTTGGTGATGTGGTGATATGACAATTTGAAAAGGGGTTTTCTGTGCGGCAACCTTAAACCTTACTCTTTAAACCATTAACCCTTCTATGTCATTCGCAACAACGAATGTCCCCCAACCAGAAACAAGAAACTACAAACCAGAAACTTTAAACCTCTATTTAATCACAATCTTCTTCCCCAGGAATTTTGGTTTTATACCGAAGATAAGATCGAGGTACATTTTGGCGCGGGCCAGTTTTTCCCGTACCATCACTTTGAAACCATAACCTGCCGTAACATCCTGCGCGTTGTAACCAACGGCCTGCATCCCCTTGCTATCCGCTATGTAAATGGCGCGCTGATTATGAAAGCGCTGTGAAATAACGGTGATGCTTTCCTGCCCGAAGATCTCCCGGGCCCGGACCACGGAGTCCAGCGTCCGAAACCCTGCATAGTCAAGGTAGATCTTATCCGAAGGAACACCCCGTTTGATCAGGTCCCGTTTCATGGTGGTAGGCTCATCGTAATAACTTTTGCTGTTATCTCCACTGATCAGCACATAATGAATCTTTCCGGATTCATATAATTGAACGGCAGCATCAATCCGGTATTTATAGTACAAGTTGATGTGACCATTGCCAAGGATCTTTCCGGTCCCCAGCAGCAACCCAACCTTATTTTCCGGTAAGGATTCCGAATCGGTGAAGGTCTTGCCCACCGCGCTGGATGTCACACGCCAATCTGCCCAAAACACAAACACCACAGGCAAAAGAATGGTGATCAGCGCCCATAGCCCCGGCTTGCTTAATATATGTTTGTTTAGTTGCATTCGATGTGCGCTATCGGATTAACGGCATTCCGTACAAGGTTATGATATGGTACCATTCCCGGCAACTGAATGCTAATGATATGCTCAAAACTTGTACCACCAAGTTTTATGCACAAGTTGGACTGCAAATGATCACCCGGCGCAGAGGTTCCACCGGGATATTGCTATACTAAAAAAGAGAAGGTAAGGTTACCGATTACCAATAGGCACACCGAATACTTAAAACAGCCGGATTCAAGTCCTGGGTGCTCCTGACTGCAGGGGCCTTCGAATATGACTCCATCTCACCTGGTAAGGATAACGTTCATATACTTCGTTGTCTTCATTGATCGTATAGCCCGCTCTTCCGTTTTCCTTTGCCAGTGCAAACAACGCCTCGGCCTCTTCTACTCTGCCCAGTCGCAACAAACAATAACTCTTGTAGTATTGAACATCCGAGAACTGCGGGTATTTTTCCAGCGCACGGTCAAACACCGAAACCGCCTCCTCATATTTTCCAAGCTCATATTTACTCATGCCGAGGTAAAACAAATCCAGATGGTGCACAAGGCCGTCACCATACAATACTGCCTGACTGTCCACTTCTGTTTCCAACATCCTTTCCGCGTCTTCAAACTCATTCAATTGCAGTTTACAAAGTGCGATGTAAAAGTTGTATGTATGATCCATCACATACGCATTGCCCAGGACCGTCCTGCATTTCTCAAAATCTGCGATGGCATCACGGTAGGTTTGCGCGAAAATGCATTTGATAAAGGCACGATACGGCATCCAATGGAAGGGGTCATATTTTACAGCCTTGTCTATATAAGACATTCCAAGTTCATACTTACCTTGTTTGAACAAGGGCATGGCCCTTTGCTGCCAGAGGTAGGCAATGGTAGAATCCTTTGCCAGTCCTTTGTCGATCTCTTCCCGGTACTCCTTACCATAAACATAATAATTCATCCCCTGCGCTCCACTGTCCAGGTGTTCCCTCATAATGACTTCCTGTGCGGGGGTAACGGCCGTTGGCTGTGATAGCATTTTTTCTTCATCGGCCGACGATGAGACCATTGTACTATCCGGGGATGGGGCATTGCATGCGGATAGGGTTGCAATAACAAAAAGGATCTTGTGAAATTTATACATAACGCCATGCTATTTTGAATGAATAAATATACGGGGATTACAGAAGATCCACAGGCCGTTATGAAGAAGTTAATGAGAAGTCTATATAAAATATTGCCTTAAATTTAAACGGTGGGATATATGTTCATATTCACACGAACGTTTATCAGCACCATTGACATTGGTAATGTCCCAACCGTTAAGGGGTACGAATTTCTGTGATCACACAGCAAACAATGTTGTGATTGACGTTCCAAGAATGATTATTCTCTTTGAAGTGATCTCCTCAGTCTTCCGATTTTCAAACTCAGCATGGGCATGTACATGCATCCTTCCGTATTCAGATTGGCATGCATATCCACGCCAAGGCCCACGGAGCGGGAGACCAACAGCGCATAACCTACCTGCATACCGAGGCCCATTCTGAAGAAATTCTGGGTGATAATATCCTGCGAGTTTCCAATCAAGTAATTTTTTCTGCCCCAAACCGGTGAGATGCCAATCTGGTAGTACAATCTGGAGAGGCGCTCACCTCTATACTTACCGATCATCAACCAAACGGAGTGCGTTGGTCCCTGACTGGGGTATCGCATAAAAATGTCATATCCCTCATAATAACCCAGCGAAAAAAGATTATTCCGCTCACGAACCTGGAACTCCCCTCCTAACCCAACGCCGTCTGAATGATTAGCCATGTGAAAACACCCGAGTTTGGGGCTGAATGCGAAGCCATCCATACGGACCTGCGCGAATAACACCGGCGTCGTGCACATTGCCACCACCACAATCAAAAAGCTTCTTTTAATCCCCATCCTCTTGGTATTATGCAAAAGGAAATATACGACATCTTTGCCATAAAACCACGGGATACCAAGAAAGAACAGCTACCTGATTACCTTAGATCGGGTCTCTACCGGCTTAACTCATTCAACAAGCCAGCGATATCAAGGGATTTGGTAAACATATCCAGCGAATCATCGGGTTTTCGCGGCCATTGGTTTTCAGGTCGGTCCCAATAAAGCTCCAGGCCGTTCTGATCAGGATCGTTAAGGTAAAGGGCTTCAGATACCCCATGATCGGAAGCACCGGTCAGGGGATAGTCTGCTTCACGTAATCTCGTGAAGATATATGCGAGGTCCTTCCTGGTAGGATAAAGAATGGCAACATGGAAAAGTCCGGTTGTATTTGCAGGAGGTGGCGGTGCATTTTTGCTTTGCCAGGTATTCAGTCCGATATGATGATGGTATCCGCCGGCAGAAATAAACGCAGCCTCAGGACCGTAGGTAGTTATCAATTCAAAGCCTAGTAGTCCGCAGTAAAAATCAAGAGACCGTTGGATATCCGACACCTTTAAGTGTACGTGGCCGATGCGGGTAGCTGCGGGGATTTTGTAGTTGTTATTTTCTGTCACTTCGCTTGTTCATATGTCCCAAAGATAGCAACACATGTTATCCGTATCAATAAATTGACGATCACTTCCCACCATTAGCCTTCAAATCCGCCGCACAGCGGCTATCCAGTTCCGGAATGGTACCGCCGACAAGGTTTGCCACGACGTCGGATGTTTCCGTGGCATAATACATCAGACAATTTTTATCGTCACAGTGTTTGCCATTGGCCGCATCCTGATGCGCCGTCTGCATAGGTGTACCATTATTCACCAGTCCCAGGATATGCCCGAACTCATGATGAACCACCGCAGACTCCAGGGTTGTAACCGAGGGCTGTGTAAGACCTCCGGAGAAATCACGGATGGTTTTTTCAAAGATCACCATGGAGCTGTTTCCATAGGCAATGCCCAATACTTTAGAGCTTCCTGCATTTCCGGCATAGTCTCCATCTGCGAATAAGAAATATGCGGTGAGGGTGCTGCCATCTGTCTTCTGACTGCGATGTGCGGTTTCAATGGCTTTCACATCATCAATAGTATAAACCGACTTTCCTGATGAAGACACCTCCGTTTGCACAATAGCGATCCCTCCCGGTTTATTCAGGTACTTCTCCAGAAAACTTTTCAGATTTGCAATTGTTGCGGCAGTCGGGGCAAACCCGGTAACATACTGCACCTCCACATTCAATTTTGTAAAATCATCTCCCGATAAGAAGCTTTGTGCCGAAACGTTCTTTTCGATGTTCTTGTCCTTCCTGCAACCAAATGTCGCCAGCAAAGCCAGCATGAGGGTAAATATCAATCCTTTCTTCATAATATCGTCTCGTGTTAAATAAAGATAGGTATTCCTGAGGAGTTGGGGAGTAGACAGTTGGCAGTAGGCAGTAGGCAGTAAGATATGCCAATTCGGCAACCTTAAACATTAAACCTTAAACCCCACCCTCGTTCTCGGTTCTTCCTGTTCCTTGATAAACTGCCTCAGGTAATCGAATAACAGTTTCACCTTTGCATCCTGGTCGGTTAGGCGTTTTTCGAATTGTTCCATTTTCAGAAGGAGGTCCTGATGGGTAAGCAGCATTTTACGCATGCCCACAAATATCCTAACGATCCGAATGTTTACCTCAACAGCCCTATCGCTATTCAAAACACAGGACAACATGGTTACACCTTGTTCAGTAAAACAAAACGGCAGATACCTCAGCCCCATCCGGGTAGAATTGGAGGTCACAATTTGTGACCTCCAATTTTCCAATTCAGCTTTGGTCATCTCAAACATAAAATCCTGCGGAAATCGTTTGATATTCCGCCTGACTGCCTGTTTGAGCACTTTGGTTTCCACACCATACAGTGCCGCGAGGTCCCGGTCCAGCATCACCTTCTCACCACGGATCAGGTAGATCTTGTTCATCAGCACCTCATCGGGGACCTGTAAAGAACTTTGGATCGGATCAGTCAAATGGCAAATACTTGCTATGCTTACCTCTTGTTAAGGTGCCAAAATGGCTCCTTAAAGCCACATCCTCTTCAACACTGAGTTGGAACATAAAATCCGCCGGGAAACGGATTGCATTTCTTCTTACCTGACGCTTCAGGACTTTGGTTTCCACACCATATAATTCCGCAAGGTCACGATCCAGCATCACCTTCTCACCACGGATCAGGTAGATCTTATTCATCAGCACTTCATCGGGAACCTGTAACGAACTTTGGATGGGATCAGTCATGTGGCAAATATCCGCACACGATCTGTAAAATCAGGGCATCCGTAAGTTTGTGCAGCACATTTTCCGGAACACCCTCCTCCTCCCGTAAGTACGGGATACCGCCTTGCTCCGCCATAGCGACTACGCGAAGGCGATGCGGGCAACCCTCCTACGCTGAAGCTACGGCGGGCTAAGCAAACCAGAAACCTTAAACTTTAAACCCCACCCTCGTCCGGGGTTCTTCCCGCTCTTTGATAAACTGCCGCAGATAGTCAAACAGCAGTTTCACCTTTCCATCCTGGTCGGTTAGGCGCTTTTCAAGTTGTTCCATTTTCAGAAGGAGGTTCTGATGAGTATGCAGCATTTTGCGCATCGCTACAAATACTTCAATAATCCGTATACTCATTAGTGTGGCGCGTTCGCTTCTTAGGATGTTTGCCAATTGCAACAAGCCGTACTCTGTAAATACATAAGGTAAAGTACCACCCAGGTGTTTGACGGAAGGTATCGCATTTTGCGATACCAGCTTACCGACTTCATCATCGTTCAACCTGAACATGAAGTGCCCGGGAAACTTTCCCTTGTTTCGTTTTACCTGCTCCCTGAGCCGGATAGGTTTAACGCCAAACAATACTGCAAGGTCCCGGTCCAGCATGACCTTCTCTCCACGGATCAGGTAGATCTTGTTCATCAACACTTCATCGGGAACCTGTAATGAATTTTGGGAGGACTCTGTCATACCGCAAATATCCACACACGATCTGTAAAATCAGGACATCCGTAAGATTTTACAACACATTTTCCGGAACACAGAGCATCTGAAGTCCCGTGGAACAACCACAAACCAGAAACGACAAACCAGAAACCTTAAACCTCAAACTTTAAACCATTCACCTTCTCCTCTATCTTCTCGTCACCTTCCATCACCGGAGCATGATGCGGCTTGATGCGTGCATCGATGATCAGGCTTCCGGTGCATCCCCAGTGCTTGTTTTCGGTGAATGCACCGGCACCTCCGATATCGTGCGAAGGATTGGACCGTGTAAAGGTGACCCACAGAAAATTCCCGAGGGTATCAGACGTGAATGCACTGTCGTCGCAAACGACCACCAATGGTATTCCGTTCATGATCGGCCCTGCAAGATGATCTTCCAGTCGGGCGATATCGGAAAGCGCTTCTTTTCGGTCCTTATAAGATCGGGCGGTTATACTCATGACCCCTGGAAAAACAATCCGCGGATCGGAAAAACCATCAGGCAAAAGTAACTCCGGGGGTACCTCCGCAGACAGGGAACGAATCTTTTCTCCTGCCGCGGCAATAACCGCTTTAGAACCGCTATTCAACCCGTCACCACTATAGTCCAGGGTATCGATGGTGGTTTTGGTATCAAAGTGTATATCGCGGGTCCAGTCTACCCTTTCCAGCATATGCGTAAAAAACGCTGGGACATTCTCCACATCCAGACCTGGGGCATCCTCATGTGCGGCAATCCACAGATATTTTGTGAGTGACATCTGTCCGAAGCCGAGGATGGCATGCGCCTGGGTCAATATCTCCTGTGGTCTGCGTTCCTTCAGATACGGCGTGTACCGTTCACTGCCGATGGCCAGCAGCAACGGATGAACCCCTGCCTCGTCAATCGCATGCACCCTTTTCAGTCCGGGAATCTCACTGGATACCACAGGCCCGACCAACTCGTGAATCAATGCACCGAAACTTGTATCTTCCTGGGGAGGTCTGCCCACGATGGTAAACGGCCAGATCGCATCCTCTCTGTGGTATACCTTATGAACCCGCATCACGGGAAACGGATGGGTGAGGCTGTAGTAACCCAAATGATCCCCAAAAGGGCCTTCCGGTTTGGTTTCATGAGGATGTATCTCTCCGGTGATCACAAAATCGGCATCCGCAGAAAGCACATGTCCTTCTTTGATCATATAACGGAACCGCCGACCTCCCAGCGCTCCCGCAAATGTAAGTTCGGAGATCCCCTCCGGCAGCGGCATCACCGCGGCAAAACTATGCGATGGCGGACCACCCACGAAAATACTCACCTTGAGTGGCTGCCCAAGTTTGTTCGCCTTTGACTGATGCACACCAATGCCCCGGTGAATCTGATAATGCAACCCCATCTCCCTGTCCGGAACAAAATCATTCCCGCTCATCTGCACCCGGTAGCAACCCAGGTTGGACTGCATCACGCCGGGATGGTCAGGGTCCTCCGTGTATACCTGCGGAAGAAAAATATAAGCCCCTCCGTCCATGGGCCATGCCTTGATCTGGGGAAGGGCGCTGAGGGTGGTTTCCTTAAAAGTGACCGGACCATTGCTTACTTTCTTGGGGAGGGCAAAGCGTGCAAAAAGACCGAGGCCCGCATGAGCAAAAGGTCTTTTGAGAACAGATGCCGGATCGGCTTTGGCGGCAATCAACTCCTTCACCCTGGGGAGCGTATCGCGAAACATGAACCGACTCCGATCGAGATTACCGAACAGGTTGGAAACAGCTGGAAACGGACTGCCCTTTACCTTCTCAAAAAACACGGCCGGTCCGTCTTCGGCAAACACCCGGCGGTGAATGGCCGCCATTTCCAGATGAGGGTCCACCTCATCCCGGATACGCAAAAGGTGTCCGTGTTTTTCCAGGTCCAGGATACATTCGCGAAGGGAAGAATAAGCCATGGTGATCCAATCTGCTTTGTCGTAATTATTCTGTTGTCATGAACCCTATCTGGTTCCGGTGACTAAGATAAAATAACGGACCGTTTTTTTTAAGAAACAGGTACATCTGCAAAATCGCTACACCTTCTTACATGGGTAAGTTAACACAGCACATTCGTGCCATGCAATGCGATCCCGGCTGTAACTTGAGACCGGGGAGGGGATTCACCTATCCCCTTCTTCCGAAAATCAGAAATCTGAACCGACCAGGCCTTTAAACCTTGACTCTATCTCGCGAAGAAGAAGTTCTTGCCCAGGAACCTGGCGCTGTTGCCCATGGCTTCCTCGATTCGCAGGAGCTGGTTGTACTTCGCGATCCTGTCAGAACGGGATGCAGATCCTGTTTTGATCTGCCCGGTCTTCAGCGCAATCGCCAGATCGGCAATGGTGGTATCTTCCGTTTCACCCGAACGGTGACTCATCACGGAGAAGTAACCGTTGCGTTGTGCCATCTCCACTGCATTGATCGTTTCGGTAAGTGTACCGATCTGATTCACCTTTACCAGGATGGAGTTCGCAGCTCTTTTAGAGATACCTTCAGCCAGGCGCTCCGAATTGGTTACGAACAGGTCATCACCCACCAGTTGCACTTCATCGCCTAACTCTTCGGTGAGTTCGACCCAGCCTTTCCAGTCATCCTCATCCAGGCCGTCTTCAATGGAAATGATCGGATATTTATTTGCCCAGTCTGCCCAGAAGGTAACCATCTCCGAAGAGGTCAGGTATTCACCACTTGACCATTTGAAATGGTATTTCTTCTTTTTGGCATCATACATCTCTGAAGCCGCAGCATCCATGGCGATGAAGATATCCTCGCCCGGACGGTATCCTGCCTTTTCAATAGCCTGAATAACCACTTTGATGGCTTCTTCATTGGACTTCAGGTTGGGTGCGAAACCACCCTCATCTCCAACGTTGGTAGAATGTCCCTTGTCTTTCAACACCTGCTTCAGCTGATGAAAGACTTCGGTGCCCATGCGCAGGGATTCGGAAAACGTTTCCGCTCCAGTAGGCATGATCATGAATTCCTGGAAATCAATTTTGTTATCCGCATGTGCGCCACCGTTAAGGATGTTCATCATGGGAACGGGCAACAGGTTGGCATTGACACCACCTACATAACGATACAGGGGTTGACCGAGTTCGTCTGCAGCTGCTCTTGCGCAGGCAAGTGAAACGCCAAGAATTGCGTTGGCACCGAGGTTGCCTTTGTTATCGCTTCCATCAAGAGCCACCATGGTACGGTCAATTCCATCCTGGTCAAAGATGTAAACACCACGTAATTCTTCAGCGAGTACGGTATTAACATTCTGCACTGCTTTTGTCACACCTTTACCCAGGTACTTTCCCTTATCACCATCTCTTAGTTCTACCGCTTCATGTTTTCCGGTGGAAGCTCCTGACGGAACCGCAGCACGGCCCTGGCCTCCTGCATCGGTGTACACCTCCACTTCAATAGTGGGATTACCTCTTGAATCGAGTATCTGGCGGGCATGAATGACTGAGATGTGTCCCATAATGTTTTATGCGTTTACGTTTTGTGTTTCACGGATAAAGACCATGAACTGTTCGAATAAATATCTTGCGTCATTGGGTCCGGGCGCTGCTTCCGGATGATATTGTACGGAGAATACTTTGCGGTCTTTCAACTTAAAACCTTCGATGGTATCATCATTCAGATTGATGTGGGTCACTTCGATATTCGCATTGTTCTTCACATCCTCGGCAGTCACACCAAACCCGTGATTTTGCGAAGTGATCTCACATTTACCGGTATCAAGATTCTTTACCGGATGGTTGATGCCACGGTGACCATGGTGCATCTTAAAAGTAGAAATACCATTGGCGAGTGCGATGATCTGATGTCCCAGGCATATTCCGAAAACCGGCAGATCCGTGGCGATGATCTTCTTCATGGTTTCCACGACACCAGTCAGTGGAGCCGGATCACCAGGGCCATTGGAGATCATGAATCCATCCGGATTCCACTCCATCATTTCTTCAATGGAGGTATTGTATGGGAATACCCGTAGCTGGCATCCCTGATCCAGGAGACATCTTAAGATATTCTGCTTTACACCGAGGTCCAGCACTGCTACTTTCACCTGTGCATCTTTGTCACCAAGATCATATGGTTCTTTGACAGATACTTTTGATGCCAGTTCCAGGCCTTCCATGGATGGGGTTTCTGAAAGAATGGCCTTCAGTTTATCCAGGTCCAGCTCGGCGGATGATATCACGGCATTCATTGCACCCTTGCTGCGGATGTGGCGAACGAGTGCACGCGTATCCACATCGGTGATCGCGACCATGTTCTGTTCCAGAAAGTATTCCTGGATATCTCCCTGGGCGCCTATACGCGAGAACATACTGGTAAAATTGCGGCAGACCAGACCGGCAATCTTCATGCGGTCAGATTCACTTTCATCGGCGTGAATGCCATAGTTTCCAATATGCACGTTGGTGGTAACCATGATCTGTCCGAAGTAAGACGGATCGGTAAATACCTCCTGATATCCGGTCATGCCCGTATTGAAACATATTTCTCCGGTTGCGGTTCCTATCTTCCCTGCCGAACGGCCATAAAAAACGGTACCGTCCTCAAGGAGCAGTACCGCCGGTGATTTTTCGAAATATTTCATTCTGATATGATGCTGGCTTTGCTTTTTGCGCAGCAAATATAAGCATTAATGCCGACCTTCCCATAATCAATTGCAACTCAATTGGCGAACCGCTACCTTTGGACTAAATCCGTTCAGAATGGAGGTCATTCAATATCCCAATGACAATTACTACGATGAGGTCAGAGATCGTATCGGTTCCCTGACCGACCAGGTACAATTATTGTTTTCGCATTTAACGGGAGAGCAACTGAATACCAAACCGGAGCCAGGAAGATGGAGCATCGGGGAATGCCTGGATCACCTCATCACCACCAACAGGAGCTACTATCCCGCATTTCAGGCACTATCCAAAGCCAACCGAAGGCCGTCCTTTTGGGAGCGATTCAGTCCGTTCAGTCATTATTTCGGAAAGTTGCTGATAGAGACCACAGGACCAACGGTCACAAAGAAATACAAGTCACCTCCGGCGTTCAGGTCAACACGAAGCTCGGTCCCTGATGACATTGTATCTCTTTTTGCAAAAGAGAACGAACAACTGGTGGAGCTGACGGATAGGATGCGGATGAACCCACCTTTGCAAACCATTGTAACATCACCTGCTTCAAATCTTGTTACTTATACTTTGGGTGATGCCCTTGAAATCATACTGGGTCACGAACAGCGTCATATCAACCAGGCCAAGGCCGTGCTGGACATGACCATTCTGAACAAGCATACCCAGGAAGTGCAATAAAAAAAGGCGGTCCGTTTGAACCGCCTTGAGATATCTGTCAGTAAGATATTATTCCGCCTTCTTTTCTTCCTCACCACCTTCTTCCTTCTTCTCTTCCTTGGCAGTCTCTTCCGCTTTGGCTTCCGGAGCTGCCTCTGCGGCCTTGGCCTCAGGTGCTGCTTCTTCCTTTGCCTCTGCCGGTGCAGGTGATTCCTGCTTCTTCATCTTGGCTTCTTTTGCAGGAGCTTCAGTTGTCTCAGCAGATGCTTCAGCAACTTCACCATCCGCCTTCTTCTTGGCACCACCACTTCTTCTGCTACGACGGGTGGTCTTGGCTTTCTTGTCGTCAGATGCGGAAAGCATTGCTTCGTTGAAGTCTACCAATTCGATGAAACACATTTCGGCATTATCACCTTTGCGGAAACCGGTACGAAGGATACGGGTATAGCCACCTGGTCTTTCGCCCACCTTTGCAGCAACCTCACGGAACAATTCCGCAACCGCGTTCTTATCACCGAGGTAGCTGAATACCACCCGTCTGGAGTGCGTATTATCACTTTTTGATTTGGTGATCAGCGGCTCCACGTATGTGCGCAGCGCTTTGGCCTTGGCCAGGGTCGTATTGATCCTTTTATGAAGGATCAGCGAGCTGGCCATGTTGGCGAGCATAGCCTTCCTATGCTGACTTTTGCGGCCAAGGTTGTTGATTTTATCTCCGTGTCTCATCTTGATGTCCTCTTCTTAATATAAATAAAGCGGGTACTTAGTCTTTGTCCAATTTATACTTGGCCAGGTTCATTCCGAAGGTCAGTCCTTTGGAATGCACGAGGTCTTCCAGTTCTGTCAGGGATTTTTTACCAAAATTCCTGAATTTCAAAAGGTCGTTCTTGTTGAAAGAAACAAGATCTCCCAGGGTTTCTACGTCTGCAGCTTTGAGGCAATTCAGTGCACGTACGGACAGGTCCATATCCACCAGTTTGGTTTTCAAAAGCTGGCGCATGTGCAATGAAGACTCATCGAACTCTTCTGTTTCAGCCTTCTCTTCTGTATCAATGGTGATCTTTTCATCAGAGAAAAGCATGAAGTGATGGATGAGGATTTTGGCTGCTTCCTTCAATGCATTTTTTGGGTGGATAGAACCATCGGTTGTGATATCCATCACCAATTTTTCATAGTCGGTCTTTTGCTCCACACGAAAGTTCTCGATGCTGTATTTCACGTTCTTAATGGGTGTGAAGATGGCATCCAGAGAAACCACACCTACGGGTTGGTTTTCAACTTTGTTTTCTTCGGCAGGAACATAACCACGTCCTTTATTAATGGTCACTTCGAAGTTAAGTTTCACAGAAGGATCCATGTTACAGATCACAAGATCCGGGTTCAACACCTGAAATGCCGATGTGAATTTGCCGATATCACCTGCTGTCAGTTGCTTTTTGCCGCTCACAGAAACGTTCACCTTTTCAGCGTCAGTCTGCTCGATCTGCCTTTTGAAACGAACTTGCTTCATGTTCAGGATGATCTCGGTCATATCTTCCACCACACCTTTGATCGTGGAAAATTCGTGATCCACGCCGTCGATGTGAACGGAAGTAATAGCAAATCCTTCGAGGGATGACAGGAGAATTCTCCTGAGTGCGTTTCCAATGGTGATGCCGTAACCCGGCTCCAGCGGACGGAATTCAAATTGTCCCATCTGCTCATTGGAATTCAGCATGATGATCTTATCGGGCTTTTGAAATGCTAAAATGGCCATATTATCTGTTGCGTTAAAGGATAAACGATATTGTATAAGGTCAAAGAATTACTTGGAGTACAATTCCACGATCAACTGTTCATTGATGTTCTCGGGGATTTGTTCTCTTTCCGGCATAGCGATCACCGTACCGATGAGGGTATCGGGGTTCCACTCAAGCCAAGGAAAACCTGCTTTACCTGCAGCGATAGACTCTCTGATGGGCTGCATGGTCTTTGATTTTTCACGGATACCGATGGTGTCTCCCACCTTCACGGTATACGAAGGGATGGACACCACACCGCCGTTAACGGTAATATGACCATGGTTCACAAACTGACGTGCAGCTCTGCGGGTTCTGGCCATACCGAGTCTGAAAACAGTGTTATCCAATCTGGTTTCGCACAATTGCAGAAGGTTTTCACCGGTAATCCCTTTTTTCCGGGAAGCCTTGTTGAAAAGGTTTTCGAATTGTCTCTCCAGGATACCATAGGTGTATTTCGCCTTTTGCTTCTCCTTCAGCTGGACAGCATATTCGGATTGTTTCATCCGCTTCTTCATCTGTCCGTGCATCCCCGGCGGATAGTTTTTCTTATCCAGCACCTTATCGGGTCCGAATATGGGCTCTCCGAATTTTCTGGCTATTTTGGACTTGGGTCCTCTGTAACGTGCCATTCCTTATTGCTTTTATCAGTTGTTTACGTAATATCTTTATTATACCCTTCTCTTCTTTGGAGGGCGGCAACCGTTGTGCGGCATAGGTGTTACATCCACGATTTCGGTCACTTCTATACCGGAATTGTGAATGGTACGGATGGCCGACTCACGTCCGGATCCGGGACCTTTCACGTATACCTTCACCTTTCTCAGTCCCTGATCGTAGGCGACTTTGGATGCATCCGCAGCAGCTTGCTGGGCTGCGTACGGGGTGTTCTTTTTAGAACCCCGGAAACCCATCTTTCCTGCGGAAGACCATGCGATCACCTGACCCTGACTATTGTTCAGGGAAACAATGATATTGTTAAAGGTGGCATGAATGGTTGCCTTTCCTGTCGACTCAACCTGAACCGATCTCTTTTTTGTCGTTTTGGATGATTTTGCCATGTCTTAATCAGCTATAACCGTTTACTTGGTGGCCATTTTCTTATTCGCCACGGTCTTTCTTTTTCCTTTACGGGTACGTGCGTTGTTCTTGGTTGTTTGTCCGCGAACGGGCAGTCCGTTACGATGACGGATACCTCTGTAGCATCCGATATCCATCAGGCGCTTAATGTTCAACTGCACTTCTGAGCGCAACGCACCTTCCACCTTAAATCTATCCTGAACGATCTTCCGGATATTGGTGGATTGCTCATCTGTCCAGTCTTTCACCCGAAGATTCCGGTCAATACCGGCTTCATCAAGAATGTTCTGGGCAGTGCGTTTTCCAATGCCAAAAATGTAGGTGAGACCAATCTCTCCTCTTTTTTCTTTCGGTAAATCAATACCTGCGATACGTGCCATACGCGATCTTTAGATTCTGTTGTTACGCCAGGTCATGCAACCGGGCAACCCAACTATTTATCCTTGTCTTTGTTTGAACTTTGGGTTCTTCTTGTTGATAACGTACAAGCGGCCTTTCCGCTTAACGATCTTGCAGTCTGCACTGCGTTTCTTTATAGAAGCTCTTACCTTCATAACTTCATCAGTTTAGTACCTGTATGTAATTCTGCCTTTGGTCAGATCGTATGGAGACATCTCCACTTTGACCCGATCTCCGGGTAATATTTTAATGTAATGCATTCTCATCTTCCCTGAAATATGGGCCGTAATCATGTGACCATTTTCCAGTTCTACACGAAAGATGGCGTTGGAAAGTGATTCCTTAACCACCCCGTCTTGTTCTATGGAGGGCTGTTTCGCCATACTATTCTATTCCTATTTTTTCTTTCAATACTTCATCAATCGGTTCAAAGGACGACAGCACCTGTGCTGCTTCCTTGCTCACCGCAACTGTATGTTCATAGTGTGCGGAGGGGAGTCCATCAGCTGTGGTGATGGTCCATCCATCACTCAATTCCCTGATTCCCTTTTTTCCCAGGTTGATCATCGGTTCAATCGCGATCACCATACCTTCGGCCAGAATCGGTCCACTTCCCCTTCGGCCAAAATTTGGCACTTCAGGTTCCTCGTGAAGGTTCTTTCCGATACCGTGACCGACCAATTCTCTCACAACACCGTAACCGTGCTTTTCGGCATGCGACTGGATGGCAAAACTGACATCTCCCAGTCTGCGGCCTGCAACAGCCATTTTGATACCAAGATCCAGGCATTCCCTGGTTACCTTCAGGAGTTTCTTCACATCTTCACCGATCTCTCCGATGGCAAAGGTGAATGCGGAATCTCCATAAAAACCGTCTTTCAGTACGCCACAATCCACCGAAACAATATCTCCCTCCTGAAGTGGCTGATCATTGGGTATTCCGTGTACAACCTGTGCATTAGGTGAAACACACAGCGTATTGGGAAACCCCCGATAGCCTTTAAAAGCAGGCTCGCCACCATGATCACGGATAAACGCTTCTGCTATCCGGTCCAGCTCCAGGGATGTAACTCCCGGTCGGATCACCTTGGCTACTTCGGCCAGGGCGCCTGAAACAAGCAAAGAACTGCTTCTGATGAACTCTATCTCTTCTTTCGTCTTGTGATAAATCATATCAGGACCTTTCGGTTTAAGCCTGAACAGCCGTTGTCATGGATGTTGGCGTACCTCTTCCTTTGATTCTACCACTTTTCATCAGACCATCATAATGCCTCATCAGCAGGTGGCTTTCAATCTGCTGAAGGGTATCCAGCACCACCCCTACCATAATCAGCAGGGAGGTTCCACCGTAGAAATTGGCAAACTGACTATTAATACCGGCTATGATGGCAAATGCCGGCAAAATGGCAATAACAGCAAGGAAAATGGACCCCGGAAGAGTGATCCTGGAAAGGACCGTATCGAGGTATTCCGATGTTTTCCTGCCTGGCTTCACCCCTGGGATAAAGCCTCCGTTCTTTTTCAGATCATCCGCCATTTGGGTCGGGTTGACAATGATAGCGGTGTAGAAATATGTAAAGACGATGATCAGCAAAGCGAAAACGAAATTGTACCAGAATCCGGATGTATCTGCAAAAACACGACCGAATCCACTGAGACTTTCCGAGAAACCGGCAAAGGTGATAGGTACGAACATAATCGCTTGTGCAAAGATTATAGGCATCACACCGGCAGCATTTACCTTCAGCGGAATGTACTGTCGTGCGCCACCGTATTGTCTGTTGCCAACGATCTTTCGTGCCACCTGCACCGGTATCTTACGGGTACCTTGAACGAGCAGGATGGAAAATACGATCACAAGCAGCAAAACCACCAACTCCACCAGGAGAATCACGAGACCTCCTTTATCCATCCGGGCGCTGAATTCCGCAATGAAGGCAAAGGGCAATCTTGCGATGATACCGATCATGATCAGCAATGATATTCCGTTTCCGATTCCTTTATCCGTGATCTTCTCACCGAGCCACATCACGAACATGGTACCTGCAATCAGAATGATGGTGCTGGAAATGTAGAAGAATGTCATTGAATCAAACAAAATGTAACGCGGGTCCATTTGGCTCACCACATTGGCCAGATAACCGGGAGCCTGTCCCATGGTAATGGCCACCGTCAGGTAACGGGTAATCTGATTCATCCTGCGACGTCCGCTCTCCCCTTCTTTCTGCATCCGCTGGAATGCCGGAATGGCAATTGTGAGCAACTGGATCACAATGGATGCAGAGATATAGGGCATAATTCCCAATGCAAAAATGGATGCATTGGAGAACGCACCTCCGGAGAACATATTCAACAGACCTAGGATACCGTCTTTGGTTTGGTTCTTAAGTGCACCCAATCCGGCAGGATCGATCCCGGGCAATACCACAAAAGAACCGATCCGGTAGATCAGAATAAAGAACAAGGTGTTCAAAATCCTGATCCTGAGATCTTCAATCTTGAAAATATTACGCAGGGTATTGATCAGATCTTTCATTCTGATTTTTCAACTAATTCTTTTTCTACTTTCTTATTTTCTTTCTTGGTTGCCTTCGCAGGTGCCTTACCATTAGAAACAGCTGCATCACCGGCTCCTGCCTTTTGGCCTTTCACCAGAACGATACGCTTTGTTGCCTTTTGGTTTACCACAATGGCTTTACCACCGGCTTTCTCAATGGCTGCGGTTGCAGACTTAGAGAATGCCTCAGCGCTAACTTCAAGTTTCGCACTCAACTCACCGCGTCCGAGAACCTTGATGATATCGTTACGAGAGGCAAGACCGTGCTCAATCAAAACGGCTTTGTCCACTTTGGTCGTCTTGTGCTCATCGGCCAGCTTCTGGAGAACGTCCAGGTTAATGCTGCGATATTCAATACGGTTCACGTTCTTGAAGCCGTACTTTGGCACGCGACGTTGGAGAGGCATCTGACCGCCTTCAAAACCAATTTTGGTGCTATAGCCGGAACGGGATTTTGCTCCTTTATGGCCACGTGCAGACGTACCACCTTTTCCGGAACCCTGTCCTCTGCCCAGTCTCTTTTTGGTCTTAAGAGAACCTTTAGCTGGTTTTAGATTATGTAAATTCATGATGCTTTCCTTCTATATTATAGTTCTACGACTTCCAACAAATGCTTCACGGCATCGATCATTCCCTGGGTTTGCGGGGTCACTTCCACTTCCACGGATTGATTCACTTTCTTAAGACCCAGGGCACGCATGGTGCGCTTTTGTCTTTCTGTGCGATCGATCACGCTCTTAACCTGTGTTATTTTAACCTTTGCCATCTGATTATCCATTAAATACCTGTTCGAGTTCAAGGCCCCTTTGCTGTGCAACTGCATACGCATCGCGCAGGTTCAGCAACGCATCAATGGTGGCTTTTACCACGTTATGCGGATTGGATGAGCCTTTAGACTTTGCCAGTACGTTCTTCACACCTACGCTTTCAAGCACGGCGCGCATAGCACCTCCGGCGATAACACCCGTACCATTGGAAGCGGGTTTCAGCAAAACGAAGGCACCACCATATTTACCAAGTTGTTCGTGCGGAACAGATCCTTTGATGATCGGAACCTGAATCAGGTTCTTCTTGGCATCGTCAATTCCTTTCGCGATGGCCTCGGTCACCTCTTTGGCTTTGCCCAGACCGTAACCTACGACTCCCCTTTCATTACCAACAACTACGATGGCAGAGAAGGTGAAGGTACGTCCGCCCTTGGTCACTTTGGTCACCCGTTGAATACTCACGAGCTTGTCTTTCAGCTCGATCTCGCTTGATTTAACTCTTTTTACGTTTGCTTGTGCCATTCGCTGTTAAAATTTAAGGCCGCCTTCGCGTGCACCTTCGGCAAGGGATTTCACCCTTCCATGATACAAATAACCATTCCTGTCAAACACTACAGATTCGATACCGGCAGTACCCGCAGCGGCTGCGATGGCCTGACCTACCAGGCGAGCCTGCTCGGATTTGGTTGTCTTTTGATCTGCAATGCTCTTTTGGCGTGAAGATGCTGCCATGAGTGTTTTTCCGCTGTTGTCATCCACCAACTGAGCATATATCTCGTTGTTGCTGCGAAAAACGGACAGACGAGGGCGGGTGGCTGTGCCTTCCACAACCCTGCGGATCCTCTTCTTGATTTTTAGTCTTCTGCTATCCTTGGTTTTCATTGCCTTGGTCTTACTTATTTACTGGCGGTTTTACCGGCCTTTCTGCGATATTGTCTTCCTATTACCTTGATACCTTTTCCTTTGTAAGGCTCTGGTTTTCTCAGTGAGGTGATCTTGGCCACCACCTGTCCGAGCAACTGTTTATCGTGGCTTGCCAAAAGAATCCTCGGAGTTTGTCCTCTTTCTGCCTTCGTCTCAAACTTCACTTCCTTCGGCAATTCAAATGCCACGTTGTGTGAATACCCCAGGGAGAGTTCCAGCAACTGGCCTTTGGCGGTAGCACGATAACCGACACCCACCAACTCGAGTTCGATGTTATATCCTTCGGAAACACCCTTCACCATATTGTTAATCAGTGCACGGTAAAGTCCGTGTAGCGCACGGTGTTGTTTCTGCTCTGTGCTGCGGGTCAGCAGCACCTGTCCCTCCTGGACGGCCACTTTTATGGCCGGGTTAATTTCCTGATGTAGTTCCCCTTTGGGTCCTTTGGCCGTCACCAGGTTTTTATCGGAAACCTGAAGTTCCACACCCTTGGGCAAACTGATCGGCGCATTTCCTATTCGTGACATAACACTAAATTCTTAAATTCCTCTTGTCATTAATAAATGTAACAAAGCACTTCTCCGCCCACATTTTCCTTTCTGGCCTCCTTATCGGTCATCACACCTCTGGAGGTAGATAGTATGGCGATGCCCAAACCGTTCAATACCCTTGGAAGTGTATCTGTACCGGTATATTTTCTCAAGCCGGGCTTGCTGATACGCTGCAATTTCTTGATCGCAGGTTGCTTGTTCACAGCGTTGTACTTCAGGGCGATCCTGATGGTACCTTGTGCTGTCGGGCCTTCTTCGAATTTATAATCGAGGATATAACCTTTATCCTTAAGAATCTTGGTCATTTCCTTCTTAATGTTCGAAGCAGGGATATCCACCACCCTCTTGCGGGCCTTCATGGCGTTTCTGATCCGGGTCAGGTAGTCTGATATTGTATCGGTCATGGCTTTCTTTGCTATACTGTTATTACCAACTGGATTTTGTGATCCCCGGGATCTTGCCTTCGGCGGCCAACTCCCTGAACAGGACCCTGGAGATACCGAACTGTCTCATGTATCCTTTCGGGCGACCTGAAATATTACATCTATTGTGCAGCCTTACACTGGAAGAGTTCCTTGGGAGGCGGCTCAGACCGATATAATCACCGGCTTCTTTGAGCGCCGCTCTTTTATCGGCATACTTCTCCACCATGCGTTGGCGTTTTCTTTCTCTTGCTTTGATCGATTCTTTGGCCATCTTATGCGTTTCTAAAGGGTAAACCAAATTCTTTTAACAGGGCGAATGCTTCTTCATCATTACCGGAGGAAGTTACAAAGGTAATGTCCATACCGGTGATCTTGGGAACTTTGTCGATATCAATCTCCGGGAAGATGATTTGTTCAGTGATGCCCATGGTATAATTCCCATTTCCATCAAAACCTTTCCGGCTGATCCCTCTGAAGTCACGGATCCGGGGCAGGGCCACAGCGATGAGCCTGTCCAGGAATTCATACATCTTATCACCACGAAGGGTCACCCTTGCACCGATAGGCATACCTTTTCTCAACTTAAAGTTGGAGATATCCTTTCTGGATTTGGTCGCCACCGCCTTTTGGCCAGCGATCATGGTCATTTCCTGAAGGGCGGCCTCAATCATTTTCTTATCGGCCACGGCTGCACCGACCCCCTGGTTGAGGTTGATCTTTTTCAGCTGAGGAACCTGCATCACCGACTTGTAGCCAAACTGCTGCATGAGCGCAGGGGCAATCTCGTTGCGGTACTGATCTTTTAATCTTGGTGAATAATTCATGACTTAATGGTCTCTCCTGTTTTTTTCGAATACCTAACTAATTTGTCCTTTTCAAGACGCCGTCCCACACGTGTGGGTTCCTTGCTACCTTCCACCAGCATCACATTCGAAATGTGCACGGCTGCTTCTTGTTTTACAATACCACCCTGAGGGTTGGCAGCATTGGGTTTGGTATGTTTGGAGATCATGTTGACTCCTTCAACCAGTACCCTGTTCTTTTCGATCAGCACGGAAAGTACCCTTCCTTGCTGTCCGCGGGCCGTACCGGAAATCACCTTTACGGTATCACCCTTTTTTATTTTGATCTTGGCTCCCATCATTGGTTATCTTTAAAGCACCTCAGGTGCCAGAGAAACAATCTTCATAAACTTCTTTTCGCGCAACTCGCGGGCTACAGGGCCGAAGATACGTGTACCACGCATCTCACCTGCATTATTAAGCAACACCACGGCATTGTCATCAAAGCGGATATAAGATCCGTCTTCTCTGCGCACCTCTTTGCGTGTGCGTACGACAACGGCCTGAGACACGGTGCCTTTCTTAATATTTCCGGAGGGGATCGCATGCTTTACCGATACGACCACCTTATCACCGATAGAGGCATAGCGTCTTCCGGTGCCGCCGAGTACACGTATGCAGAGCACTTCTTTCGCTCCACTGTTATCGGCTACGGCCATTCTGCTTTCCTGTTGTATCATTGCTTAATCGCTATATAAAATTGTCCTTACTTGGCTTTTTCCAAAACTTCCACCAGTCTCCAACGCTTGCTTTTACTCAGGGGTCTGGTTTCCATGATCCGCACGGTATCACCGATGGCGCATTCCTCTTTTTCGTCATGGGCCATGAACTTGTTGGTCTTCTTGATGAACTTACCGTAAATCGGGTGTTTCATTTTTCTCTCAACCGACACCACGATGGTTTTATTCATCTTGTTGCTGGTTACCACACCGGTACGTTCCTTTCTCAGGTTGCGCTTTTGCACTTGTACTTGCTCTGTCATGGTCATTATTATTTGGCAGCTTCAGCGGTTTGATTCGTTTCCCTGTTGCGCTTGTTCAATTCTGTTTTGAGCCTGGCAACGGTCCTTCTTGTGTATCGGATCTTCATTGGATTCTCAACATCCGCAACGGCGTGATTCATCACCATTTTGGTAAGCAAATCCTCCTGCTCATCGATCTTTTCGATCAGTTCCGGAGTTGCAAGTTCTTTTATGACGGCTTGTTTCATCGTTATTCTGGTTACAGGACCTGCCTGTTATTATTCCTGATAATCTCTTCTGATCATGAATTTCGTTTTGATTGGCAGCTTCTGAGCGGCCAATCTCATCGCTTCTTTTGCTGTTTCCATTGAAACACCTTCCGCCTCGAACATGATCCTTCCTGGTTTCACAACAGCCACGAAATACTCCGGGCTTCCTTTTCCTTTACCCATACGTACCTCAGCCGGTTTTTTGGTGATCGGCTTATCCGGAAAAATCCTGATCCACAACTGGCCTTCCCGTTTCATATAACGGGTCACGGCGATCCGCGCTGCTTCGATCTGGCGACCGGTGATCCACCCTGGCTCAAGGGCTTTGATGGCAAAGGAACCAAAAGCGATCTGGTGTCCGCGTCCGGCATTGCCGTCCAGTGATCCCTTCAGCTTCTGCTGTCTCCTGTATTTTGTCCTCTTAGGCTGTAACATGACTATTGATCGTTAATTCTATCCATTCAATTACTTAGAGCGGGGAGGTCTGGATTTTCCACCAGGACCGCTCTTCTGTTGTGTTGCTGTATTGGGAGAGAGGTCTCTTTTTCCATAAACCTCACCTTTGCAAATCCAGACTTTAATACCGATTCTTCCGTAGGTGGTATGTGCTTCACACAGCGCATAATCTACGTCTGCACGGAAAGTATGCAAAGGTACACGACCTTCTCTGTACTTTTCAGTCCGGGCGATCTCAGCACCACCGAGACGACCTGCCGCTGCCACGCGGATACCTTCGGCACCCATGCGCATGGTAGAAGCGACTGCCATTTTCATGGCACGACGGAATGAGATACGACCTTCGATCTGCTTGGCAATACTTTCAGCCACGAGTCTGGCATCCAGTTCAGGGCGTTTCACCTCAAAGATGTTGATCTGGATTTCCTTACGTGTGATCTTCTTGAGCTCTTCCTTCAACTTATCCACTTCCTTACCACCTTTTCCGATGATGATTCCGGGGCGGGCTGTATGGATGGTAACGGTAACCAGTTTCAGGGTACGTTCGATGACGATCTTTGCAATGCTGGCTTTAGACAGACGGGCGTTCAGGTACTGTCTGATTTTGTAGTCTTCCACCAACTTCTCGGTGTAGTTTCTGCCACCGTACCAGTTGGAATCCCAACCGCGGATAATGCCAAGTCTAAGACTGATAGGATGTGACTTCTGTCCCATGTATTAATTCGGTTTTTCTTCGGTTTTTTCTTCTGTCTTTCGGATATCAAGAACCAGGGTAACGTGGTTAGAACGCTTTCTGATCCTATGTGCACGGCCTTGAGGCGCGGGGCTGATCCGTTTCAGGACACGGCCACCGTCTACCCAAATTTCCTTTACGAACAGATTTTCGTCCGCCCTTTGGTCCGTTTTGGATTCATAATTGGCGATTGCGGATTTCAGCAGTTTTTCAACCCTAACGGCTGCATCCTTTGAACTGAATTCCAAAAGGCTCAGTGCCTGATAAACATCTTTTCCTCTCACCATGTCTGCCACCAACCTCATTTTTCTGGGCGATGTCGGACAGTTATTGAGTTTTGCGTAGTAAAGGCTTTTCTTTTGCTCCTTTACTTCTTCCGCTTTATTTCTTTTTCTAACTCCCATGACCAGGTGTCTTCTATGATTTATCTTTCTTGTGACCGGCATGACCGCGGAAAGTGCGGGTGGGTGCAAACTCACCGAATTTATGTCCCACCATATTCTCCGTTACATACACAGGTATGAATTTATTTCCGTTGTGCACGGCAAAGGTCAACCCTACGAACTCAGGAATGATCATGGATCTCCTTGACCAGGTTTTGATGACCTTCTTATTTCCACTGGATTGCTGGTCCATTGCCCGCTTTTCCAGTTTATATTCTACGAAAGGTCCTTTTTTAAGAGAACGTGCCATGTCTTACTTTTTCCTTTTTTCTACAATAAAACGATTCGAAGCCTTATTCTTTTTGCGGGTCTTATAACCTTTCGCCGGGATACCATTTCTGGATCTTGGGTGACCACCTGAAGATTTACCTTCACCACCACCCATTGGGTGATCTACAGGGTTCATCGCTACACCGCGTGTACGTGGTCTTCTGCCCAACCATCTGCGTCTTCCGGCCTTACCGGAGATCTCAAGGGACTTATCCGAGTTGGATGCAGCACCTATCGTAGCGAGGCAACTTGTCAGAACCATTCTTGTTTCTCCCGAAGGAAGTTTCACGGTTGCATATTTGCCTTCGCGTGCAACAAGTTGTGCACTGGTACCAGCACTTCTGGCGAGGGTTGCACCACCACCTGGCTTCAATTCAATACAACTGATGGTTGTACCCATCGGAATCTCACTAAGAAAAAGGGCGTTCCCGGTTTTCGGTGCTGCTCCTTTTCCGGAGACAATTTCCTGTCCTACTTCCAGTCCGGTAGGTGCAATGATATATCTCTTTTCACCATCGGCATAAAACAACAGGGCGATGCGCGCACTGCGGTTTGGATCATACTCCACTGTTTTCACCTTTGCAGGTATCCCGAACTTATCTCTTTTGAAATCGATGATACGGTATCTCTGCTTGTGTCCACCACCCACATTGCGTACGGTCATCTTACCCGTCTGATTTCTACCGCCTGTCCTTTTCTTCTTGGCCAGCAGTGATTTCTCCGGGCGATCGGCCGTAAGGCTATCGAAGGCGCTGATGATCTTAAAGCGCTGTCCTGGTGTAACCGGTTTTAGTTTTCTTAATGCCATGGTTCTATCGTATTCACTTAAATGCTACTGTAGAAGTCGATGGTTTCACCTTGTGCCAGAGAAACGACGGCTTTTTTCACCGCATTGGTCCGGCCTGAGAAGAAACCTTTCTTCGTATAGCGGGTCTTTAATTTTCCGTTGAACTTCATTGTGTTGACCGATTCCACCTTAACATTGTAAAGCGTTTCAACGGCTTTCTTGATCTCCACCTTATTCGCTTTGGTATCCACCAGGAACCCGTATTGGTTCAGCTTCTCCGTCGCGGCGGTTTGCTTTTCGGTGATCAACGGTTTATAAATCACGCTCATTTTTATTCGCTTAACAGGTTATCGATCTCTTTCAGTGAACTTTCGGTGACCATCAATCCTTTTGCATTCAGGATGTCGTAAGTATTGATGTCCTTCGCCTGGATCACCTTTGCATTTTTGATATTCCGTGCGGAGAGCAGTACTTTCTCATCGGCACCGGCCAATACCAAAAGTGATTTGCTGTTTTCCGCATTCAGATTTTTCAGTATTTCCAAATACTGTTTGGTCTTGATCTTATCAAAGGTAAAATCCTCAAGCACGGTCAGTCCGTTCTCCTTCGCCTTATAGGCCAGGGCTGATTTACGGGCAAGCTTACGAACCTTCTTGTTCAACTTGCTGTCGTATGTTCTGGGGCGAGGTCCGAAAACGCGGCCACCTCCTTTGAACAACGGGTTGTTGATGCTACCGACACGGGCTCCACCACCACCTTTTTGCTTCCTCAGCTTGCGGGTACTTCCTTTGATTTCCGCTCTTTCCTTGGCCTTGCTTGTGCCCTGTCTGCGGTTGGCAAGGATGTACTTTACATCCAGGTAGATCGCATGATCGCTTGGCTCTATACCAAAGATGGCATCATTGAGCTTTACCTTCTTGCTCGTCTTCTTGCCTTGAATATTTGTTACCGTCAATTCCATGTGACCGTTCAATTAATTATTTCTCAACCAGCACAAAAGATCCTTTGGGACCCGGAACTGCGCCGTTTACAATCAATACATTGTCTTCGGGGATCACCTTGATCACCTGCAGGTTTTGCACCTTCACACGCTTGTTACCGGTTTGTCCGGCCATGCGCATTCCTTTGAATACCCTTGAAGGGAAGGAAGAAGCACCAACGGAACCGGGTGCACGCTGACGGTCATGCTGACCGTGTGTGCGATCACCTACTCCGCTAAAACCATGTCTCTTTACAACGCCTTGAAAACCTTTACCTTTTGAAGTTCCCACAACATCGATCCAATCCCCTTCGCTGAAAATTTCCACGGTCACGGCATCTCCTTCTTTGCCGGGATTTGGGAAGTCCCGAAATTCAACCACTTCTTGTTTCGGAGTGGTTTTCGTTTTCCCGAAATGTCCCGCCAATGATTTAGGCGTATTCTTCTCTTTACGCTCACCAAAGGCGAGCTGAACAGCTTCGTAGCCATCCTTTTCAACGGTCTTGAGTTGCGTGATCACGCATGGTCCTGCCTGGATCACCGTACACGCGATATTCTTACCGTTTTCTAAAAACGTGCTGGTCATTCCCAGCTTCTTTCCAATGATACCTGCCATGGCTATCTGTTATTCGTACTGATCAAACTTTAATTTCTACTTCCACACCGCTGGGCAATTCCAGTTTCATAAGTGCATCAACCGTTTTGGATGTGGTGCTGTAAATATCCATCAGGCGCTTGTATGCACACAACTGGAACTGGTTCCTTGCCTTCTTGTTCACGTGAGGAGACTTCAACACGGTGAAGATCCTTTTGTGTGTAGGCAGTGGGATGGGACCACTCACCACCGCACCGGTGGACTTTACGGTCTTGACGATCTTTTCGGCCGACTTGTCAACCAGGTTATGATCGTACGATTTTAGTTTTATTCTGATTCTCTGGCTCATGATATGAATTAAACTTCTTCAGCTTTTTTTCCTTTGACTTTGGCTACCACCTCATCTGCGATATTCCTAGGAACCTCAGCATAATGTGAGAACTCCATGGTAGATGCTGCACGGCCTGAAGACAGGGTACGCAGGGTGGTCACATAACCGAACATTTCAGAAAGAGGGACTTTTGCGCGCACGATCTGGTCTCCACCTCTTGAATCCATCCCTTCCATCATGCCTCGGCGTCTGTTCAGGTCGCCAACCACATCCCCCATGTATTCATCAGGGGTCACAACTTCCACTTTCATGATGGGCTCCAGCAGCACCGGACTCGCTTTCCTGCAAGCTTCCCTGAATGCAGAGCGGGCACAAATTTCAAATGACAGTGAATCGGAATCCACATCGTGATATGAACCATCGCTCAGCACCACCCGAAGGTTTTCCACCGGATATCCGGCCAATACACCATTGTCCATGGCGGTTTTGAAACCTTTCTCTATGGCTGGAATATATTCACTGGGGATATTACCGCCCTTGATATTGTTAACGAATTCAAGGCCGGGCGTATCTTCTTCCTTCAATTCACGAGGACCAACGTTCACCACCATATCGGCAAACTTACCACGGCCACCCGTTTGTTTCTTATACACCTCACGGTGATCAACGGCTTTGGTAATGGTTTCTTTGTATGCTACCTGAGGAGCGCCCTGGTTACATTCAACCTTAAACTCACGCTTCAGACGATCCACGATGATCTCAAGGTGAAGCTCTCCCATTCCGCTGATAACCGTTTGACCGGTATCTTCATCTGTATGAACACGGAAAGTAGGATCTTCTTCAGAAAGTTTATTAAGGGCTACACCCAGCTTATCGACATCTGCCTGGGTTTTCGGCTCAATGGCCAAACCGATCACCGGCTCGGGGAAGGACATGCTTTCCAGCACGATGGGGTTCTTCTCTTCACAAAGTGTATCGCCTGTACGGATGTCTTTAAACCCAACAGCTGCACCAATATCACCAGCTTCGATCTTTTCAATCGCATTCTGTTTGTTGGAGTGCATTTGGAAAATGCGGGAAATACGTTCCTTGTTACCAGTCCGGGTATTCAAAACATATGAACCGGCAGCGAGTGTTCCGGAGTACATCCGGAAAAAAGCAAGACGGCCTACGTAAGGATCGGTTGCGATCTTAAACGCGAGGGCCGCCATTTTTTCAGAAGGGTCTGATTTTCTTTCTTCTTCCGCTCCTGTATCGGGATTGGTACCTTTGATATTGGGTACATCCACAGGGCTTGGCAGGAAGGTAGTGACTGCATCCAGCATGGTTTGAACACCCTTGTTCTTAAACGCTGAACCACACATCATCGGCACGATAGTCATGTCGATGGTGGCTTTGCGGATGGCAGCCATGATCTCTTCTTCAGAGATGGAATCAGGATTGTCGAAGAATTTCTCCATCAGTGTGTCGTCGTATTCAGCCACTGATTCGATCAGGTATTCCCTCCACTGTGTAACGGTATCTTTCAGATCTTCGGGAATGTCGATAACATCATACTTTGCACCAAGGCTTGAATCATCCCATACGATGGCCTGGTTACGGATCAAATCCACCACACCTTTGAAGGTCTCTTCAGCACCGATTGGAACCTGAAGGGGCACCGGCTTGGCTTTCAGGCGATTTTTCACTTGATCAACCACTGAAAAGAAGTCAGCACCTGAGCGGTCCATCTTATTCACAAAACCGATCCTGGGGACATGATATTTATTAGCCTGACGCCATACGGTTTCGGATTGAGGCTCCACACCGCCAACGGCACAAAAGAGGGCAACAGCACCATCCAATACCCGGAGGGAGCGTTCAACCTCAACGGTGAAGTCAACGTGTCCGGGAGTATCGATCAGGTTGATCTTAAATTTTTGGTCACGGTAAGTCCAGAAGCAGGTTGTTGCAGCAGAAGTGATGGTGATACCACGCTCCTGCTCCTGCACCATCCAGTCCATCGTTGCGGCACCGTCATGCACCTCACCGATCTTATAATTCACACCCGTGTAGAACAATATACGCTCAGACGTTGTTGTCTTACCGGCATCAATGTGGGCCATGATACCAATGTTCCGCGTATTTTTTAAATTACTCATTGTTTCGGTTCCCTGTTATGCTTAGAATCTAAAATGTGAAAACGCCTTGTTAGCTTCAGCCATGCGGTGTGTATCCTCTTTCTTTTTAAATGCAGCACCTTCTTCCTTCGACGCGGAAATAATCTCCTCCGCCAGTTTTTCACTCATTGTTTTTCCCTTTCTTTCGCGGGAGTACTTAATTAACCATTTGATTCCGAGGGATGTCTTCCGGCTAGGTCTGACCTCCTGTGGAATCTGAAAGGTGGATCCTCCTACACGGCGGCTTCTCACTTCGACCTGTGGAATCACATTGTTCAATGCTTTCTTCCAAACTTCCAGGCCATCTTCCTTGGTACGCTCGCTTACACGATCAATGGCACCATAGAAAATATCGTATGCAATACTTTTTTTACCGTCCTGCATCAGGTCGTTAACAAAGCGGGTTACCAAGGTATCCTTGAATCTGGGATCCGGTAACAGATAATTCTTTTTTGCTCTTCCTTTTCTCATGATCTATATAAGTCTAAGGACTATTTGGCAGCTTTAGGTTTCTTGGCTCCGTATTTTGACCTTCTTTGCTTCCGGCCATCTACACCAGAGGTATCCAATGTACCCCTCACAATATGGTAACGCACCCCCGGTAAATCCTTCACCCTGCCGCCACGCACCAATACAATACTGTGTTCCTGCAAGTTATGGCCTTCTCCCGGGATATATGCATTCACTTCCTTGGCATTGGTCAGACGTACCCTTGCTACTTTTCTCATAGCAGAGTTAGGTTTTTTAGGGGTTGTTGTGTAAACCCGCACGCAAACACCTCGTCTTTGCGGACATGAATCCAAGGCCGGAGACTTACTTTTGGAAACCAAGCTTTTCCGTCCTTTCCTTACCAATTGCTGAATTGTGGGCATTCTCTTATTATTTGATTGTCAATATTTCAGTGCCTCTTTGTCAAGTTTTCTCCCAATTTAGGGGCTGCAAAGGTACAAGATTATTTTAATAATCCAACATGAACATTCAAGATTTTCTCATGGTTTTTGATGCCCCCTTTTTTTCGGGTATTTGAGCGTTTCAGGCACCGGATTCTATAAACGATGTATCTAAGGCCAATCAGCACAGCCAGCGTTGATAAGTTTTATTGGGTATCGATTTCAAGGGTCGTAATTTTGCCAGCCATGTCGTATCTGGAAAAAATGAACGAGGCCCAGCGAAGGGCAATCGAATGCACGGAAGGGCCGGTCATGATTATTGCAGGTGCCGGTTCAGGAAAGACCCGTGTGCTTACCTACCGAATTGCCCATCTGCTGAGGAAAGGGGTGGATGCTTTTCACATCCTTGCGCTCACATTCACCAATAAGGCGGCCAGGGAGATGAAAAACCGGGTAATCGAGATTGTCGGGGACCAGGAAGCCCGAAATCTGTGGATGGGGACATTCCACTCCGTTTTTGCACGTATTCTCAGGATTGAAGGTGAGAAACTCGGCTATCCGCCCAACTTCACCATTTACGATACAGATGATGCCAAAAGTCTTTTAAGGGGTATTATTAAGGAAAGAAACCTGGACGACAAGGTATATCAGCCGGGTTATGTGCTCCATCGGATCTCATCAGCAAAAAACAGCCTGATCAGCGCTGAAGCTTATAAGAAAGATGCCAACATCCAGTCTGACGACCAGGCTTCCGGACGAAGCGAACTGGCCACCATCTTCCAGATATATAATGAACGGTGCTTCAAGGCAGGTGCCATGGATTTTGATGATATCCTCGTAAACACTTATAAACTCCTGCACCATTTTCCTGAGGTGTTGCACCGCTATCAGCACAAATTCAAATATGTGATGGTGGATGAGTATCAGGATACCAATCACGCTCAGTATACCATTATAAAGAAGTTGGCGAGCGTTCACGAAAATGTTTGTGTGGTGGGGGATGACGCACAAAGCATTTATGCATTCCGGGGAGCCAACATTCAAAACATCCTCAACTTTGAACGGGACTACCCGGGCGTACAGATCTTCCGTCTTGAACAGAATTACCGTTCCACCCAAACCATTGTCAACGCAGCCAACAGCCTGATCGAGCACAACACCGAGCGGTTGCGCAAAGAAGTCTGGACCGAAAATGAGGAAGGTGAAAAGATACGCGTTATGAAAGCCGCTTCGGACAACGAAGAAGGCAAGCTTATTGCGCAAATGATGTTTCAGACGAAAATGGAGTGGCGGCTTCCGAACAGCGATTTTGCGATTTTATACCGCACAAACGCACAATCCAGGGCCATGGAGGAAGCGCTTCGCCGAATGAATATCCCATACCGCATCTATGGCGGAACTTCCTTCTATCAGCGAAAGGAGATCAAAGATCTTCTGGCATATTTCCGGGTAACCGTGAACCCTAACGACGAAGAAGCTATTAAACGGATCATCAATTACCCGGCGAGAGGAATCGGTCAAACCACCGTTGATAAACTGGTCGTCGCCGCAAACGCCGGCACATCGGGCCTATGGCAGGTTGTTGAAAACCCGGGGAAAGCAGGCGCTGCCTTGAATGCCGGAACACGCTCCAAGATCGAAGCGTTCGCCATCATGATCAAAGGCTTTGCTGCACAACAGTCGACCAAGGATGCCTTTGAACTGGCCACCGAGATCGCCACACATTCAGGATTGCTCAGAAACCTCTACGACGACAAAACCCCGGAAGGAATCAGTCGTTATGAGAATATTCAGGAGCTTCTGAGTGGTATCAAAGCATTTTGTGAACAGGAAGAAGCAGATCCGGTCACCGGGGAGATACGCACAAAAACCCTGGCAGAATTCATTCAGGACGTGGCATTGCTTACTGATGCAGACCGTAACCAGGAAGCGGATGATGATGACCGGGTTTCCCTGATGACCATTCATGCGGCCAAGGGTCTGGAGTTTCCATATGTATTCATAGTTGGTATGGAGGAAAACCTTTTCCCATCTCAAATGTCCATGCAGTCACGGGCGGATCTCGAGGAAGAACGACGTCTGTTTTACGTGGCCCTCACCCGCGCGAAACAAGCTGCCTGCCTTTCGTTCGCAACCACACGCTTCAGATGGGGCAACCTGATGTATTGTGAACCGAGTCGCTTTCTGGAAGAAATAGATCCAAGATACCTGCTGATGCCTGATTTAAGCCGACAGGAACCGAAAAAGCAGATAACGGTTCAACCGGACCGGCAATATCAGGCCAGAAAAAAGGAAGCCATCAACACCCTGAACCGAAAACTGGTTCGCATCAATAAAAACAAGACTGATAAGCCATTCGAAGCGGATGATGTGGCAAATCTGCAACCAGGCATGGAGGTGGAACATCAACGTTTCGGAACAGGAAAGATTCTTAAAATTGAAGGACCCGGTGATAACCTGAAAGCTACCGTTCTCTTCAAAGATGCCGGACAAAAACAGTTATTGCTGAAATATGCAAGGTTGAAGATTTTATCCTGAGTCCTGCCTGGTCCACCTCTGCGAAGTATTATTTTCCTATATTTGTGCGTTACAAGATAACCGCGATGTTATATAAGGCCGATCCGGCCTGATCATCCAACAAACTTTAATAATTATTCATGGAATACAATACCGAAAGAGGACGTCTGGTCATTCCGGAATACGGCAGAAACATCCAGAAGATGGTGAACTATGCCTGCGCTGTTAGTAATCGTGAAGAACGGAACAAGGTGGCCAAGTCCATTATTAATGTCATGGGGCAATTGAATCCGCATCTGAGGGATATCAACGACTTCAAACATAAACTATGGGATCACCTGTTCATCATTTCCGAATTCAATCTGGATGTGGATAGTCCATATGAAATGCCAAAGCCCGATATCCTGGTCTCCAAACCCGATGCGATGGTATATCCCCACCATCATATGCGTTACAAACATTACGGCTTCACCATCGAAGAAATGATCCGTAAAGCGTGTGAGATGGAAGATGGGGAGAAAAAAGATGCCCTAGTAACGATTGTGGCCAACATGATGAAGAAGGCTTACCTGAGTTGGAACAAAGATTCCGTAAACGATCAGGACATCCTGGATCACCTGGACCAATTGTCACATGGCAAGCTTAAAATGAAGGACCCAAGCCGTTTGGCCAACACCAATGATTTACTTGCACAGGTAAATCCTCCCAGCAGCCGCAATGATAATCACGGTAAAAAGGGCAAGAAGAAATCTTCCCATCAGAAGAACCGTTCAAGGAAACGATTTTGATCCGCTTCCATGGCGACTTTTGAAATTACAGGAGGAAAGAAGTTAAGCGGCGACCTGCATCCTCAGGGTGCCAAGAACGAGGCATTGCAAGTGATCAGTGCCACCCTGCTTACCTCTGATAAGGTAACGCTGAGAAATCTTCCCGACATTATAGATATCAACATCCTGATCGATCTTTTGGGAGATATGGGTGTGGGCATCGACCGGAGCGACCGTTCTACCTGCACATTCGAAGCAAATAATATAGACCTTGACTACCTGAGTACGGATGAGTTTCGCAAAAAAAGCAGCCGCATCAGGGGTTCGGTTATGATTCTCGGGCCGCTCCTGGCGCGTTTCGGAAAAGCATACATCCCAAAACCCGGAGGAGATAAAATTGGCAGACGGCGTCTGGATACCCATTTCCTGGGCTTTCAACAACTGGGTGCCAACTTCGACTACCACTCAGGCTCCAACTTCTACACCGTAAGTGCCGATCGCCTTACCGGTTGCCACATGTTGCTTGATGAAGCATCGGTGACCGGTACCGCCAACATTGTTATGGCTGCTGTATTAGCCAAAGGAATCACCACCATTTACAATGCCGCATGCGAGCCCTATATCCAACAACTTTGCGCCATGCTGAACGCCATGGGCGCCAAAATCCGTGGCGTGGGCTCAAACCTGCTGTCCATTGAAGGAGTGGATAGCCTGGGTGGCACCACGCATACCCTCTTACCCGATATGATCGAGGTTGGCAGCTTCATAGGTCTTGCCGCCATGACCCAATCCGAAATTACCATCAAAGGATGCGGCATGGAACACCTCGGGTTGATCCCCAATGTATTCCGGAACCTGGGCATCCAATTGGATCAAAAGGGTGATGATATTCATATTCCTGCACAGGATCATTATGAAATTCAGGCATTCATGGATGGCTCCATCATGACCATCGCTGATGCACCGTGGCCGGGATTCACGCCGGACTTGTTAAGTATTGTTCTGGTGGTAGCTACCCAGGCAAAAGGCAGCGTACTTATCCATCAGAAGATGTTTGAGAGCCGCTTATTCTTTGTTGACAAACTGATTGACATGCGGGCTCAGATCATCCTTTGTGACCCACACAGGGCTACTGTCATCGGACTGAACCGGATGCACCCGCTACGCGGAATCGAGATGACCTCACCCGACATCCGTGCCGGGGTCGCCCTTCTGATCGCTGCAATGTCCGCTGAAGGCAAGAGCATCATCCACAACATTGAACAGATTGACCGCGGTTACCAACGCATTGATGAAAGACTGAACGCTCTTGGTGCTGAAATCAAACGCATCCCTTCCTGACATTCTTTTTCAAAAATTCCTTAATTTCGTAGCATGTCCAAGCAAAAACATCCATTGCTCATTGTCATCGGCGTTATGGCTGTTGTATTCGTTGCATTTGGTATCGCTCACAAATCTTCCGTTAATAAATATCCTGCCGAATCTGTTACCAGGATTACTGCAACAGCAGTTAACGTTGGAGACAAAGCACCGGAGCTGGAATTTGAAAATCCGGAGGGTAAAAAGATTGCCCTTTCTTCCCTGAAAGGCAGGATCGTCCTGATCGATTTCTGGGCTTCATGGTGCCTGCCCTGCCGCAGGGAGAATCCAAATCTTGTGGAAGCATACAGAAAATATAGTCTCTTGAAATTCAAGAATGCCAAAGGCTTTGAAGTCTTCAGCGTTTCTCTTGACACAGATCGCAATCGATGGGTAAACGCCATAAAACAGGATAACCTTTTGTGGGATTACCACGTGAGTGACCTGGGCGGATGGAAATCGGAAGCGGCAAATATCTATAATGTAAACTCAATACCAGCCGGTTTCCTGATCGACCAGAACGGTGTCGTGATCTCTAAAAACGTGCGTGGAATTGACCTGCACGTAGAATTAGATAAACTTGTAAAACGATAAGCCCCCCGAGTCCTTTCCAATTGCGCTTTGTTTGTGTTATCATTGCATCCTGATTGAAATCATCAGGATGTCAGCGAATGCCACAACCTGTCTGCCAATTTGACTGAGAAGCGGGTGTGGCAATATTTTTGACTCTCAGGAGTCAAGCATTAATTATCAATGAGAGGTATTATGGAAGAAAAAGAACCTATGAACGATATGGACGGACAATCCGGTGAATCAACCGGCACCGATGCTGTTGATCAACAAGAAAAGGGAGATGCAGGGATTGCAGAAGGCCGGGAGGATACGGACAACCTAGTATCCAAACATGCAGATGAGATCCAGGCATTGAATGATAAATACCTCAGGTTGTATTCGGAATTTGAGAATTTCCGCAAACGCACCCAGAAGGAACGCGCCGATCTGATTCGCACCGCAGGGGAAGACATCTTTACAGCACTTCTTCCTGTACTGGATGATTTTGAACGCGCACTCCAATCTATGATGAATGCAGAAGACGTAAAGTCTTTGAAGGAAGGCGTGGAATTGATACACCACAAACTTAAGAACACCCTTGAAAGCCGTGGATTGCGAGCGCTGGAATCAAAAGGTGAATCTTTTGATGTGGAGAAACATGAAGCTATTTCACAACTTCCGGCACCCGAAAAGAAACTGAAAGGAAAGGTGATTGAGGAGGTAGAAAAGGGATACACCTTGCATGACAAGGTAATTCGTTACGCCAAAGTCATTATAGGTCAATAAAAATAGACATGTCAAAACGCGATTATTACGACATACTGGGGGTGGAACGCAGTGCATCGGAAGCTGACATCAAGAAAGCCTACCGCAAGTTGGCCTTGAAATACCACCCGGATAAGAATCCGGGAGACAAGGAAGCGGAAGAAATGTTCAAAGAAGCGGCCGAAGCATATGAAGTACTAAGTAACAAAGAAAAGCGGCAGCGATATGATCAGTTCGGACATGCCGGCATGGGAGGTGCAGCTGGTGGCGGAGGCTTTGGCGGAGGCATGTCCATGGATGATATATTCAGTCAGTTCGGTGACATCTTTGGCGGCCATAATCCGTTTGAGTCATTTTTCGGTGGTGGCGGTGGCGGACGCGGACGTACAAGGGTCAATCGCGGCAGCAATCTGCGCATCAAGGTCACCCTTACGCTTCAGGAGGTGGCTGAAGGTGTGGAGAAAAAGATCAAAGTGGGTAAGTATGTGTCCTGCATATCCTGCAACGGATCAGGAGCAGATGGCAACAGTGGTTTCGAAACCTGTTCAACATGCAGAGGTAGTGGCCAGGTTACCCGCATTGCCAATACCATCCTTGGGCAGATGCAGACCAGTTCTACCTGCCCCAATTGCGGAGGAGAAGGACGTACGATTGCCAACAAATGCAATACCTGCTTCGGCGATGGCATCGTCAAAGGCGAGGAGGTCATCACCATCAAAATACCAGCAGGTGTAGAACAAGGTATGCAACTGAATCTGGGTGGCAAAGGAAATGCCGGCCCAAGGAATGGTGTTCCGGGTGATCTTATCGTCCTGATTGAAGAAAAAGAGGATCCGCAACTGATACGGGATGGAGAAAATGTGATTCACCATGCTTTTATAAGTTTTATAGACGCTGCCCTCGGAACATCCATTGAAGTTCCAACCATTACCGGAAAAGCCAAGATCAAAGTTGCTGCCGGCACCCAAAGTGGTAAAATACTTCGCTTGAAAGGAAAAGGCATCCCGTCATTGAATGGTTATGGCAAAGGCGATCAGCTCGTGGAAATAAATATCTACACACCGGAAAGCCTGTCTTCAGAAGAAAAGAGCATTCTGGAAAAGCTCAGAGATTCGAAAAATTTCAAACCCGGCAAGGGATCCGATCACAAGAGTTTTTTTGATCGCATGAAGGAGAAATTCTGAAATCCTGAGCGCCTCTTTGTTTTCAGACGATTGTTTACCTTTATCCAATGATGGATTCATTGTTAAGTGTTCGGAATGTAAGCAAATCGTTCACCGGACACCAAGCCCTCAACGACGTTAGTCTGGAGGTTCCGCCCGGAAGCATTTTCGGTTTGCTCGGACCCAATGGCGCGGGTAAAACAACGTTGATCCGAATCATCAACCAGATCATTATCCCCGATAACGGACAGGTTTATATCAACGGCGAACCGCTACGCCCCCATCACGTGGAAAACATCGGTTACCTTCCCGAAGAACGTGGATTGTACCGGAAAATGGAAGTGGGCGAACAGGCGCTTTACCTGGCAAGGCTGAAGGGGATGGATAGAAAAGAAGCGATCAAGCGACTGAGGTATTGGTTTGAGAAATTCGGCATCGAAGGATGGTGGCGGAAGAAAGTAGAAGAACTATCCAAAGGCATGCAGCAAAAGATCCAGTTCATCACCACCGTGCTGCATAAACCAGAGCTTCTCATATTCGATGAGCCGTTCAGCGGCTTTGATCCCATCAATGCCAACCTGATCAAAAAAGAGATTCTTCAACTGAGAGACGAAGGCAGCACCATACTTTTCTCTACCCACCGCATGGAATCCGTAGAGGAGTTATGCGATCACATCGCGCTGATTAATCATTCCAGGAAAATTCTGGATGGCTCCGTTGATGAAGTGCGGCGATCCTATCATAAAAACACTTACACGGTCACATTTACCGGAAACCTTCTGGCCTTCACCAACAGTCTTTGGGGTGGTGCGGAAGTTTTGAAGACCATGGAAAAGGATGGCCGCAATGAGGTCTCGGTTCGTCTCAGAAACGAACATAAACCAAATGATCTGCTGCAAGCAGTGATCCCTTATGTGGAGGTGATCGGGTTCCGCGAGGAGATTCCTCGCATGAACGAGATATTCATATCAAAGGTTGAAGAAATACATGGCCCGGATGCAAATCCTGACCTCATGAATACAGCCAATAACGATGAGTGAAGGCAGACATAAAATTCCACTGATCATTCGTCGGGAGTACCTCACCAGGGTGCGCAAGAAGTCGTTTATCATCATGACCATCCTGGGTCCGTTACTTACTGCGGGCATGGTGCTGGTGCCGTTGTGGCTGAGTAACATCACCAAAGAGCAAAGGCGCGTGGTGGTGGTGGACAATTCCTTTCTTTTTCCGGTAAGATCCATGCCCAGCAATGAGAATGTGATCTATAACTGGAAATACATCGATAAACAGTTCGTGGAAGTACAACGATTATTTAAAGATTCGGATGACGTATCGGTCCTTTTCATTCCGGAAAACATCCTGAAAGGGGGCGTAGTAACCCTTAATTCAAACAAAGAACCGGGGCTGAATACGGTCACCTATGTTCAAAAGGATGTCCAGAAAGTCATTGAAGAATACTGGATGATCAAGAACGATGTGAGCGAAGATGTGATCAGGCGTTTGCGAAGAAAGATACAGGTGGTCAGCAATATCGGCGATGAAGAATCGATTGTGGGCGTTCAGATACAGGTCGGATTTGTCGCATCTTTTATCATATATATGTTCATATTCCTGTATGGCGCCCAGATCATGCGCGGTGTGATGGAAGAAAAGAGCAACCGTATTGTGGAAGTGATCATAGCTTCTGTTAAACCATTCCACCTGATGATGGGAAAGATCATCGGTGTTTCCCTGGTTGGCCTGACGCAATTCCTGCTCTGGATCGTATTATCATTCACCGTGGTGGGCGGTCTGCAGATAGCCTTTGCCAAGGATTATTCAGCCGGGACCGTTGTTCAGAATTTCGCAGAGCAGGAAAGCATGGATGGTCAGCAAGAACAGGATCAGGTGGAGATTCCTGAGAAAATGAATGAGGTCATAGAGCGGTTTAACATGATCAACTGGCCTTTGATGATCGGCCTCTTTATATTTTACTTCATCGGAGGCTATCTCCTTTATGGTTCCTTTTTTGCAGCCATCGGTTCCGCGGTGGACAATGACACCGACACCCAACAATTCATGCTTCCCGTATCCATACCATTGATCATAGGGATCATGGTTGCAATGATATCCGGTCTTCAGGATCCCCATGGCAGTGTGGCCTATTGGTTCTCCCTGTTCCCTCTCACCTCTCCGGTAGTCATGATGGTGCGCATTCCTTTCGGTGTACACTGGAGCCAGATTGTCATTTCCGCCGTTTTGCTGATCGCCACCTTCCTGGGAGGTGTATGGTTGTCGGGGCGCATCTATCGCATCGGCATACTCCGGTATGGCAGCAAAGTATCGTGGGGGCAGATCTTCAAATGGATCCGGATGAAACAATGATGGCCGGTGGGCTGCATAAACATGTGGCAACGTTTTTGTAGATTCGACGTCACTTAGCTTTATGCTTAATACTCCAATTAACAACATTGAACATGGCCAAGATCCTTGTAATTGATGATGAAAAGAGTATCCGGAACACGCTGAGAGATATTCTCGAATATGAAAAATTCGAAGTCACGGAAGCTGCAGATGGAAAAGAGGCGCTTGACCTGGCCGCCAAGACCAAGTTTGATGTAATTCTTTGTGATATAAAGATGCCAAAAATGGACGGCATCGAGGTGCTGGAGAAGCTGAATGATCTGGCACCCGAATCTCCGGTAGTCATGATCTCCGGCCATGGCAATGTGGAAACGGCGGTTGATGCATTAAAAAAGGGGGCTTACGATTATATATCAAAACCCCTTGACCTGAACCGGCTCCTGGTGACGGTAAGAAATGCCCTTGACCGAAAAAGTCTGATCCAGGAAACGCGTGTTCTTAAAAAGAAGATTGCGAAAACTCATGACATGATCGGCGAGTCCAAAAGCATGGAGCAGGTAAAACAGATGATCGATAAAGTAGCAGAAACCGATGCCCGGGTACTGATCAATGGGGAGAACGGAACCGGAAAGGAATTGGTTGCCCGTTGGATCCACGCCAAAAGCAACCGCTCCGATGCCACATTGATCGAAGTGAACTGCGCAGCCATACCATCGGAACTGATCGAAAGTGAATTGTTCGGTCATGAAAAAGGTTCCTTCACTTCTGCGGTGAAACAGCGCATCGGAAAATTTGAACAGGCGACGGGAGGCACCCTTTTTCTTGACGAGATAGGTGACATGAGTTTATCCGCTCAGGCCAAAGTGCTTCGCGCCCTTCAGGAGAACAAGATTACACGGGTAGGTGGTGAAAAGGAGATCAAGGTGGATGTTCGCGTGATTGCCGCCACAAACAAAGATCTCCTGAAAGAGATAGAGGCCGGACGTTTTCGTGAGGATCTTTATCACCGCCTCGGTGTCATTGTGATCAAGGTACCTTCCCTGAATGAACGTCTTGATGACATTCCGCTGCTGGCCGAACATTTCAGTAAAATCATCTGCGCTGAAAGCGGAACCAAAGAAAAAGTCTTCACCAAAGAGGCCATTAAAGAATTACAAGGCATCAGGTGGACAGGTAATATTCGTGAATTCAGGAATGTGATCGAAAGACTCATTATACTTTGCGGCGACAAGATCACCGATAAGGATGTGAAAAACTTTGCACAGCCCTTGAGCGCCCAGGGATAGTTTACACTGAGAATATCCGGAATAACCCGGCTACGGCAGGCTGCGCCGTGGACTTGACTTCCGGTATTGTAATATTTACCTTTGACATTGCCTATTATATAAATCCTAATCCAAAACCAATTGAAATGAGCAAATTAAACTTAGATGATACAGAGGTTTTTGAAATGAGAACCTTTTACGAGGAGGAATTGGATCGCGCCATCAGAAGGGTTCAGCACATTCAAAATGTGTTGGGCAGATTGGGCGCAAACGTCCCTGCACTGGAAACCCTTTCTTCAACAACAGGCATCCGCACGCCGAATGTTGGTGAAAAAAAGGTGCGTCAGCGCCCGGGTCGCAAATCCGTATGGGAACAAATGATCCTGAAACGCCTCCGTCAGGTCGATAGGCCTTTGACATATGACGAGCTGACCGACGAGCTGATGGTCTACCACAAAATCCCTAAAGAAAAATTAAGAAGCACCAGACAGGCAGTGATTAGCGTCACTTTCAGGCTTCGCAACCGGGATCATAAGATCGACACCTTCTCAATGGGCCGCAGACAGAAATACATTGCGCTCAAAAGCTGGTTCAACGGGATCGGTAAGATCAATCCGGAGTACGCTGAAAAGATAAACGTACCGGGCAAAAAAACCAGAAAAGCAAAAGCCAGTGCACCTGTAACGAAGGCAAAAGCCACAAAGGCCACAACAAGGAAAACCGTTGCAAAGGTTGGCAGGCCACGCAAGACCCGTAAGTAAAAGTTAATTGCAAGTAATTTCCTGGTGAAGCCTGGTTATTGACTTACCAGCGTTTCTGCTTTCGCAAGTGCAGCGGTAAGGCCTTCAGCGTTTTTACCACCCGCTGTGGCAAAAAATGGTTGTCCGCCGCCGCCGCCTTGAATTTCTTTTGCCAGTTCACGGACCCACGTGCCGGCATCCCAGGATTTGTCTTTGACCAGATCATCACTGATCATTACATTTAGCGATGGTTTATCATTGAATACACTTCCTATGACCAGTGCCAGGTTATTGTATTTCTCACGCATGGTAAAAGCAATATCCTTGATGCTGGCATTATCCGCATCATAGCGGGTGATGAGCACCCTGATATCTCCATGCTCACGGATCTGGTTTTCCAGATCCGCACCGGCTTGTTGTGCTTCTTTCCTTCTGGCGATCTCGATCGATGCCATGACCGATTTCGCAACCTCTTTCCAGGAACTGAATTTCTCCGGCTCAACCACTGCCAGGCCGTCCTTTTCAGCAGCAGCGATTTTTTGCTGCACTGCGGTAACAAGCTCATGGGCATGTACCAGATCACCCTTTTCAGGATCTGCCGTCTTCAATTGATTCACCAGCGTTTCCAATTCCATTAAACGTTGGTTCTGGATTCGGCTCTGTTCTGCCAGAAACGTTAAGGCTGCCTCTCCGGTCAGCGCCTCGATTCTTCGTATACCAGCTGCCACAGATGCCTCTTTCACGATATGGAAAGCCTGAATATCTTCTGTGTTGCTTACGTGTATTCCTCCACACAATTCAACGGAGTCACCGAACCGGATCACACGGACCTTATCCCCATACTTTTCTCCAAACAGCGCCATGGCGCCCATATTCTTTGCTTCCTGCATAGGCACGGCCCTTCGCTCATCCAGCTTATGCGCCGCTTTTATTTCATGCAGAACCGATTGCTCGATCACCTTCAATTCATCCGGGGATACTTTTTGAAAATGAGAAAAATCAAATCGCAGGTGTTCCGCATCAACCAGCGAACCTTTCTGTTCCACGTGCTTACCCAGGTGATGCCGGAGTGCCGCGTGCAACAGATGTGTGGCAGAGTGGTTCTTTGCCGTTGCTTTTCTGTTTTCCACATTGACTTCAGCCTGGAAAGCAACAGACGGGTCCGCAGGTAGTTTCTCCGTGAAATGCAGGATCAGATCGTTCTCCTTGCGGGTAGTAATGACTTCAATCTTTTCCGAGCCATTCTCCAACCATCCGGTGTCACCAACCTGCCCGCCACCTTCCGGATAAAACGGTGTCTTGTCGAGCACCAATTGAAAACCACTTTTACCTTTGGCAGCATATGTACGATAACGCAGGATGTGAACTTCCTCTTTCAGACTATCGTAACCGAGGAATGTTGTTTCTCCGTTTTCCACGACACTAATCCAGTCGCCCGTTTCCAGCTTACCGGCCTTCCTTGATCTATCCTTTTGTTCTTGTAGACAACGCTCATATACTTGTTCATCTATTCCGGGAAATCCTTTCTCACGGGCCATCAGGGAGGTCAAATCCACCGGGAATCCGTAGGTATCAAAAAGCTCGAAAGCAATTTCTCCGGGAAACCCTTTTCCACCCTTAGAATCTAATTGTTCACAGGCTTTTTCAAACCGTACAATCCCTTTTTCCAGCGTGTGTAAAAAGTTGTTCTCTTCTTCCCTGATCACTTCTGTTATGAGGCCTTGTTGTGATTTCAGTTCCGGAAAGGAGGTCCCCATCTGCTCCACCAGAACAGGCACCAATTGGTGTATAAAGGATTCACGGATGTCAAGAAAGCTATACCCATAACGAATCGCTCTTCTCAGAATACGTTTGATCACATATCCTGCACCATTGTTCGTAGGCAACTGTCCATCGGCAATGGAAAAAGCAACGGCACGAACATGATCTGAGATCACCCTCATGGCAATATCTATTTGTTCTTCTTTACCGTAAGGTTTCCCTGTCATGCGTTCAAGTACGCCAATCAGAGGCGTGAACACATCCGTATCATAGTTGGAACGTTTACCTTGAAGGACCATGCACAACCTTTCCAGACCCATGCCGGTATCCACATGTTGTTGGGGAAGTTTTTCAAGGCTACCATCTTTCTTCCGGTTGAATTCCATAAAAACAAGGTTCCAGATCTCAATGACCTGGGGGTGTCCTGCATTAACCAATGACCGGCCTTCTACTTTGGACCGTTCCTCATCTGTCCGGATATCCACATGAATTTCCGAGCAGGGACCACAAGGCCCGGTATCTCCCATCTCCCAGAAGTTATCTTTTTTTCCAAACGGCAGAATCCGGTCTTCAGGAACAAAAGCCGACCAAAAACCGCGGGCGTCATCATCGACGGGCAGACCATCATTCTCATCACCCCCAAACACGGTCACGTAAATCCGCTCTTTTTCCAGCCCATAGTCCATCAGCAACTCCCACGCCCACCGGATGGCTTCCTCCTTGAAATAGTCTCCGAAAGACCAGTTGCCCAACATCTCAAACATGGTGTGATGATAGGTGTCGACACCCACCTCTTCCAGGTCATTGTGTTTGCCGGAAACACGCAGGCATTTTTGGGTATCGGCTACACGTTTTACATCAGGGGTTTTATTGCCGAGGAAATAGTCCTTAAACTGGTTCATCCCAGCATTGGTAAACATCAGGGTGGGGTCGTTGGTAACCACCATGGGCGCGGAGGGAACAATATTGTGGCCTTTGGATTGAAAGAATTCCAGGAACCGGCTACGGATTTTATTCACATTCACAAGAGGGGCCTTATCACTCATATGTTAATAATTCTCTGACAGTCAACAGGATTGCTGTTTGAATACTTGATGTAAGATTGCTATATTTGCCCGGCTGCAAATGTAAGCCGGCCTGAAAAAAGGTCAAAGTTAGCCAAATCCGTAATACGAAACATGGCAAAGGTACAGTTCAAATACAACCCTAAGACACTCGATTACGATATCGTGAAACGCACATGGAAGCAATATGTGCTTCGTGTGCTTTCCCTTGCTTCCATTGTTTTTGTGATTGCCGCTGCACTTGTATTTGTTGTTCACCAATGGTTCCCTTCACCGACGGAACGTTTGCTGGAGCGTGAGAACGAGAACCTTGTTCTTCAGATGGAGATCATCAACAAGCGCCTGGGTAACCTGTCTGAGGTACTTGGGGATCTTCAACGTCGCGATGACGATATCTACCGCATCATCTTTGAAGCAGAGCCTGTTCCGGAAAGTGTTCGGAAAGCGGGATTTGGTGGTGTGAACAGATACAAAGACCTTGAGGGGTATGCCAATTCCCAACTCATCATAGAAACGACCAAGAAGGTAGACAAGCTAAGCAAGCAACTGTATGTGCAATCACGTTCCTTTGATGACGTATTTCACATGGCCAAGAACAAAGCCGAAATGCTGGCTTCCATTCCTGCCATTCAGCCCATCGCCAACAAAGACCTTGAAAGGATGGCCTCGGGTTTCGGATACAGAATCCACCCTATTTACAAGACGACAAAAATGCATACCGGCATGGACTTCACCGCAACCCAGGGAACTGAGATTTACGCAACCGGTGACGGAACCGTTGAGGTGGCTGAGAACGGAAGAGGTTATGGAATTCATGTTGTGATCAATCATGGCTATGACTATCAATCCCTCTACGGCCACATGTCACGCATGCTGGTGAAGGTCGGTGAGAAAGTCAAGCGCGGTCAGGTGATCGGTTATGTGGGAAGCACCGGTGTGTCCATCGGCCCGCACTGCCACTATGAGATCATCAAGAACGGCACAAAGGTGAACCCGATCAACTATTACTACAACGACCTTTCGCCTGAGGAATACGACAAGATGATTGAACTGGCATCCCGTTCAAATCAGTCGTTCGACTAAGATTTCCCTTTCACATCATGCCTTACAAGGAGACCGACACTGTTAAGCTTTATTACTCCATCGGTGAGGTAGCTCAGATGTTTGATGTAAACACCTCACTGATCCGGTTCTGGGAAAAGGAGTTTGATATCATCAAACCCAAAAAGAACAAGAAGGGAAATCGTTTATTCACCCAGGAAGATGTGGATCATTTCCGGCTCATCTTTCATCTGGTGAAGGAACGCGGTTATACCCTGAGCGGTGCCAAGCAGAAACTGAAGGAGAATAAATCAGACACCATCGACCAGGGTGAGATCGTCAAGGCCTTAAAAAACATCCGGGATTTTCTGGTTGATCTGCGCGAGTCCTTGTAGCCTGACAAGCGTTCCGGATCACATGTAATTTCCCTGCATCAGGTAATTCTTCACGTAGTCAGTCACCCCATCTTCCAGTGATACAAATGGCTGGTCATACCCAATGGAGCGAAGTTTGCTCATATCCGCTTCGGTGAAATACTGGTACTTGTCACGGATATCTTCAGGCGTATCTATGAAAGCGATCTGCTCCGGTGCATTCATTGCAGTAAAAGTCGATTTTACCAGGTCCATAAAGGTGCGGGCCTTGCCGGTACCCAGATTGTACAAGCCGGAATGCTTACGCAATTCCATCAGAAAGAGACACACCTTCACGACATCCTTCACGTATACAAAGTCCCTAAGCTGCATGCCATCCCTGTAATCCGGATTATGGCTTCTGAACAGCCTCATGCTTCCGGTATCCCGGATTTGATAAAATGCATGATAAATGACTGAAGCCATTCTGCCTTTATGATATTCATTGGGTCCGTAGACATTAAAAAATTTCAGGCCTGCCCAGAAATAAGGTTGCTTTTCAGAAGCCAACGCCCATTTGTCAAACTCATTTTTAGAGACCCCGTATGGATTCAACGGAGCAAGCTTGTTGACAATTTCGTGATCATCACGGTAGCCATGCTCGCCAAGGCCGTAGGTTGCTGCGGAGGATGCATACACCAAAGGAAGACCATATGCTACACACTTCTCCCAGACCATTTTGGAATAATCTACATTCAGGCGATCGAAGATAGCCTTATCAAACTCCGTGGTATCCGTACGTGCACCGATGTGAAAAATAAACTGTAC
>JAGQZQ010000004.1 GCA_020435415.1 Flavobacteriales bacterium | reverse complement strand
CGTGGACCGATAGGCGGAGGTTTCCGGGCGATGGTGTGTGACCTTCACATCGATGTTGCGCATCTCCCAGCCTTTATGCAATGCCATCAATATATCAAGGCCATCCCAACCATTCTCTTCCACAAAGCCCCCGATATCATCAAAACACGCTTTTCGTACGGATTTAAGTGCGCCCTCCACCCTCGGAAAGCGCGTTTTCTTGATTTCATACTCATCCGGACGTTCCAGCACATACCCTCCGCAAAGGCCCAGTTTGGGGTCTGCATCAAACGCCTCACCTATTTGCTGAAAGTAGGTTTCCGGAAATGACAGGTCTGCATCCAGCTTCACGATAAAACCGTAGTCGTTATCGGTGATCAGTCTGTATCCTGCGTTGAAAGCCCTGATGACTTTGGAGCCATAGGAGCGTTGTTCACCTTTGTTATCCAGACTGATAATCTGAATCCAGGGATGTTTGGCAGCATATTCTTCAGCAATCTCCAGGGTACGATCCGTGGACCCGTCGTTCACAATGATCCACTTTTCGGGTTTCACCGTCTGCTTCACCATCGATTCCAGGGTCAGCCGGATATACTGCTCCTCATTCTTGGCAGGCGTAATTATATAGTACTTCATATACTGATCAATATCTTATGTTGCACCGATTCACGTACCTGTGGTGCTGCTCAACGTTGGCAATTCCTCCCTGGGTATCCATTTCGCATACATGTAATGAATGAACATGAGGCTCAGGAAAAACGGATACTGGAAGATCGATTGACTGAAGCCCAGCAATAGAACTACAGCAAACGCCAGCAAAGCAAATGTTTTATTAAAATCATTAGCAAGGCAAAGCACCTTGAATGTCCTGTAATAATTCAGCAAAACTACAACAAATACGAAGATTCCATAGGTGGCCAGCAAATCCGACAAGCCGTTGTTGCGGTGCTGTTCCTCCGTAAAGAAGGTGAACTCTTTTCCACCGAAGCGCATCTCCCCCTTCCCCCATCCGATGACCGGACTGGTAGACCAGTCCTTGACATCCGCATAGAAACTGCCGAACCTGGATGTGCTGTCATCCTTCAGCTCCATGTTCTTTTCCACCTTATCTCCCAGAAAATCAAGGGTAACGAACATATAAATGGAAACTGGCACCAACATGGAAAGCATGAAGGTTTTCCTGGACAAACTTCCCACCACCAGATAATAGGAGGCCACCACAATGAAGAAGGCCACGAAACCGGTAGTAGAAAGGGTGGATATGATCGCCACTCCGAAGACGATATTTTTCTTCGTGATCAGTGTTTTCGTATTGATGATGTTGAAGATCAGTGCCAGGTTCAGGAAAACGCCATAGGCACCCGGTTCCCAGAAAGGACCGGAATTCCGGAAATCTTTAAGCACCTCATGAAACGTATAGAACATGATCGTGGGCTGCGCCACATAAAACCCATCACTTGAATCACTACCCGAACCGATGGCCGGGAAAAAAGAGCAGACGGTATTTGTAAAGAAATCCCGGATGTTGTTAGACAAGACCGAAGGAACGTAAAAGAAGAAACCGAATACCGTAAGTGCATAGATCAGATTGACATAGTACCTGGTAAAGTTCCTTTCACACATCATCACAATCAGGATGCCCATAAAAAACCTGATGTAGGTACCGATCATGGTGGTCATGGCAATGCGGTAGATGAACACATTTTGTAGCATCTCCACCAGAAAGAATAGTCCTACAATACTCAGCACTTTGGTATTGAACCGCTCACCCCGCTTCAGAAAAACAAACATAGCAAACATAAAAAGCGCCACGGAATTGAGTACGGACCCAAAAAAGAATGGAAAACCGCTAACCGCGACAAGGCCCAGGACCATGCCATAGTTGCTTCTCTCTTGGAGGGACAGTGCTTTCAGTTTCCTTAGCATTGCGCTTAGTTCTTACCCTCCACGGCTTTGTTAAGGGAAGAGAATTTATACTTCATATAAATGTAAGGGATCACCGCCACAGCGACCAGGAAATAGTATGGAAAAAGGATTTTATACCCAAAACGCCATGACATATGCAGCTGATTAAAAAAGTAGTTGGATGAATACCTGTTGAAGAAGATATTCCGAAGGTAGGCGCCAAAGCTCTTGACCAGGCGCGGATTTCCGCCGCTGGTGAGCTGCATATTCTCAAACACGTAGGCATCATAGCTCAAATATACCTTAACACCGGCTCTCCCTGCACGCAAAACAAAATCATAGTCTGAATTATACTGTGGGAACACCTTATCATCCAGATAATTTAATCTCTTCATAACACCGGAAGGAACCAGCGTACCCCGGGTTGGCAAAGTCACAGATGTAACCAAACCTTTTAGTTCACCAGGTTCCATGAAGGTAAAAGAGGGAACATATTTATAGTATTTCAGCCGGATACGATTCTCTCCCTTGAATCCGCCGAAGGTTATCATTCGCGGGGTACTGACCGAATAGGATGCGGAACCAATGATCGCTTCACCCCCAGATTCGCGGTATCCTTTCATCAGCTCGCTCAGATACTGCGACGGGAGTTGCACATCGTCATTCATGGTAAGGATCAGGTCCGCGCCCAGTTCTTCAATGGCGTATTTACAGCCCTCGTTCAATGATTTGGTAAACCACCACTGGCCGCTACCCAATACCGTTTTCACATCCGGAAAATCCTGCTGTAACATCTCCACGGTGCCATCGGTGGAGCCGTCTATAACCACTACAGCCACATATGAGCACCCACTTTCATCCTGATCCTTCAGTTGGGAAAGCAACAATGAAAGCTCCTTCTTCCTGTTGAAGGTGGGGATGACAATGGCCAATAAGGGTGGTTGCTTCTGTTCCATCATATTTTATCCGCCGGGGTTTCCTCAGCTTTGTTTAATATTTTCTTTACCTGAAAGGGTGCGATAAGCGGACCATACAAACTGCAAATGGTTGTGGCAATGACAATGCCTGCGACACCCAAATCCATCACAACGGAGAACAAATAGGACAGTGGAAAGAATATCACCATGCCCACCAATCCGGTAATCATCTGCATACGCACCGCCCCGACCCCATTCAGAAACATAATATAAATATTTCCAAAGGCATTGAGCACCACGTAAATCATCATACAAAGGGAAATGCTGAAATCCACCTCCACATCCTTTACCCATAGGGCATACACCCAATTTGAGAGAGCCAGCATCAGCACAGCCGCACCGACGAAAAGCAACCAGAGCCTGACCAGTCTTTTAATGGAGCGTTGGATCCACACAATATCGCGCTTGGCATATGCCTCGGTATATGCAGACCAGAACGGGGACATGATAATGCTGAATACCATCGTAAGAACACCGAAATACCTGAACGCAATGTTAAAAGGCACCACCAATTTGGGGCTCAGAAAATTGGATATGAGAAATGGCGTGGTACCGATGAAAACAAGCAGACTGATCTGGATCAGAAAGAATTTAACCCCCAGGTTCAGGACATCTTTCAAGGAGCTGAAATCGAACGAGCCGAACCGCGGATAAAATGCTTTAAAGCCATGGGTATAATTATAAATATTCACTCCGGCCAGCACCAAAACGGGAACACCAGATGATAACAATGCAATATAGAACAGCGAAGCGTCATAGTATTTCATCAACACAAACACACCGGCAAGGATGAACAGATTTCCGACCATGGCGTTAAACGACACCTTCGCCGGCTGTTGATTACCCAGAAAAATGCTGTTGATGAGTTGAAGTACGAATTGAACGGAGAACATCAGGAATACAGCCAGGGTAATGGTACCCAGGTCTTCGCCGATGGTAATGTCCGGAGGGATATTCAATAGAACATTCCAGTCAATGAACTGATTTGTGATAGCAAATACCCCAAAGACGGCCAGGCTTAATGCGGATATGGAGATATACGCCGTACTCACATATGTCTGAGCCTTATCCATGTTACCATGGGCAAACGATTCGGCCAGCTTATTTCTGAGACCGTGTCCTAAGCCCACATCAAAAAAGTTGATCCATCCGAGCATAGAGCCAATGGTTAACCATATACCATATTTGGTTTCACCCAGATAATCGATGGTAAGAGGTACCAGTGCCAGGTTCACCCCAATACTTACACCTTTGATGGCGAAGGAACTGAAGATATTTTTCACCGCTTTGGCGGATCTCGCATTGGTACGCGAGAGGTATTTATTCAATATAGCATTCATGCGGCTTTAATTATACCTGTTGCCTATTCCCAGGCGGGCTGCAATAATATTCCGCATGACTATCAGGTAGTGAAAACGTGATTTTGGGTTGATTGGAACACTGAGTGTTTCGGGCCACAAATGATTCATGATCTCCTTGAATACCGGATATCCCGGTTTACATCGTTCATCGGGGTCAACCGATAGAATTACGTCCAGCAACTGCCGGTTATTGAAAGGCGTACCGGATTCATACACCAGGTCTGATTCGAGCTGACTTTGCGCCTGCCAGCTACCCATTCTGTGTTCCCAATAAAACATATCAAGCACCTGGTAGCCATAATTTTTTGAAATGGGTTTCATTTCCTCAAACCACTCCGCTACCCTGGCTTTTACAAAAGGAATTTTACCCCATCCGGGAATCAGGTCAAGAATATATTCATACGATCGTACGGTTGGATGAAGGCCTTGTTTATAATAAAAGCATCGGCCCACTTCGGCACAATTCCCTTTGATGGATACATGATCAGCGGGATAATCCTTGCGCATCCCACCAGCTATTAATCCCCAGTCATTCCAATGCGGCATATCCGTATTTTTCTCATAAATCGTCTTGAATTCCGGTGCAATGCTTTGACTACAATCAATCACGTGATGTTGATATCCCAGATTACCCAGCAGTTTGCGCGGTAATTTGATTTCATTTGAATCCGGGCTCAGGTTTCTGTATTTAAGCGTGTAGAAGAAAACATCACCGGCTATAGCCTTCGAAGCACTTAGGATGGCCCTGGAATCATTCCCTGCTGTGGTTGTCACCGCCAGTTTAAAACGGGTGCGGTATGCGATCATGGTCTTGGCCAGCAATTCGGAGGCCTTTTCCACTCCTTCTTCCATGGATACTTGTCCTATTCGCTTTACAGGCCAAAAGCGAACCTGGACACGATTGGCAACATCCAGATAGTGATTGGGCACCAGGTTTTTTACGGATTCATATAAAGAACACCCTGCAGGCATCCAATGTTCGATGGTTTGTTTCTTATAAGATGAGTTTTGGTAATCCGTGAATTGTTTTCCCTTTTCCAGCGGGACTTGTTTACCAATTAGCAATGGTTGGGATGCCGCAAAAAGCTTATCGTTTTTATAGGTATAAAAAACCGAACGTAGTCCGCACGCATCATGAAACAAATAGTAGCTGCGCTCCACCCTGGCGATCAGCACAAACCTGCCGGTGTACGGATATAGTCGCTCTGAAAGTGATTCCAGGGAGGCATCTTTTGCGAGTGCATGCAGGATATCTTCATTGGAATCTTCGGGACGCTGTGGATCCAGTATATAACCCACCATGGTCAGTTCGGTATCCGATCCTTCCGAACGGATATGAGTAAGCGTTGCAAGGGGGTGTGCTTGTACGGTGTAGTCGCCTATGGTTGTGTGTTTCCAGGCTTTTAGTTCATCGGAGCCGTCGGGTGACATAAGAAATTGCCTGGCGTATAGTAGATCGTTTATATTAGGTTCGTTGGTCATCATTCGACTTCATACGAACATTTGTTGTCCGGGGTTTGGTCTTTACCGGGAGTCTTTCTGTGATAAACGATACGTCTTGCCCTTTTAATTCTTTGTAAAGTATTTATTCGTGGTGCCATAAACGGTGCCGGATACTTCCACATCATTGTACAAACAATACAAATCTCCCACTTCCTTCACCTTTAATTCATTAAGCAGCTCAACCAGGCCACTGATCTTTGTGACCTTTCTTCTGGTAACAATGATTTTGAGGTCTGAATGTTTCATTAGCAGGAAACTCTCACTTACCAGGCCGGCTGGAGCAGTATCGATGATTACATAATCATAATCCTGCTTTAACTGTTCCATGAGATATTCTGTTCTTTCCGAGTCGATAAGTTCTGCAGGATTTGGTGGCGCCTCCCCGGCAGGAATATAGCTCAGGTATGGAATGTCTGTTTCCACAAAAACATCATCCAGTTCAGCCTGTCCACTCAGGTATCCTGAAAGGCCAGGGCTATTTTCGGATGCAAATGGCCTGTATTGGTTGGGGCGCCTCAGGTCGAAATCCACCAATACGGTTTTTCGTTTCACCATCGCCATGCTATTGGCCAGGTTCAGGGTACAAAAGGATTTACCTTCACCTGACATGGAAGACGTGAACAGCACCACCTGATTGTCTTTTCCTTCAAGAAAATATTCGATGTTCGTTCTGATCCCGCGAATAGACTCAGCCACCGGTGATTTGGGAGAGTCATCCAGAATACCCAGATCCTTTTGTCCGGTCTTATGATACACCCGTCCGATCACCGGCAGGTGGGTAACGGAGCGAAGAATCTGTTCATCATTAACGGTATTGTTCAAAAAGCTTTTGATACCGAAGATGGCAAAAGGAAATCCGAAACCGAGGGTCAAGGCAAGGAGGTAGTTCAGTGCTTTATTGGGAGAAACCGGATCCATCTGGGTCAGCTTGGCATCCTCAAGAATGTCGTTATCAGGGAAATTCGATCCGCGTGCAATTTGTGCATCTGCTTTCTTGCGAAGCATATATTTATATACCTCATCATTCAGACTTTTTTCGCGCTCAATGCTAACCAACTGTCTTTCGGTGCCAGGTAATTGGGTGATCTTCGCACTACCCTGTTTCAAACGGGAATCCACGGAACTAAGCAAGAGATCATTGGTCCGCTTCATGTAGGATATATAATCCAGCAAAGCCTTTCTTTGCACCCCGATCTTATTTTCGATGGTCTTATAGTACGGGTTCAGGGTCTTGTTACTTTCCACGAGATTGCTTCGTTCGATACTCAATTTCAGATATTCCTGAATAATACCGGTCAGCACCTGATCATTCACTCCCATGGTAGATGGCAATGCGAGATTAGCTTCATTCTGGTTATCCTGAAGCGATCGTGTGATGTAGTCATAATATTTGGCCTGTGACTCGAGGGTCGCCTTCTCCAGTTCCAGGTCCGTGATGGTTTTAAACGCCTGATCAGACACGGTTTTCATCTCCATCATCTGATGGGACGAACGAAACTTCTGGAGATCTGACTCCTTTTCGTTAAGGGTACCCTCAATAGCTGCGATCTCCCTGTCTATATAGCGCAATGAATTTTCCGCAAGTGCAGCTTTCTTCTCCATATTTCGCTGCATATATGCCTTGGTGAGTTCATTGATAAAATCAATGCCTTGTTGTGGGCGCTTCACCTTTAACTTGATACTTACGGCTTGGATATCCTTCCCAACCTGTTCAACTTTAAGGTCTTTCTGGTATCTGTAAGTGAGCCGGTTGATGTCATTAAACTCAAACACGTACCGGGTTTCCGGTTGAAAATCATGAGATATATCGGGGGGACGGGTAACTACGAATGCGTACTCCTTTGTCCGGATCGTATCACCATAGGAAAATTCCTTATTTACGGAGAAGGTGCCTGAATTAACAGCCTTGTTTTCCTGGTAATTGAAATAAGTGACTGCTTCATCAAACGGTGGCACCAGGAGGGTAAAGCGATCTGTTGATTTTGGCTTGACTTCAAACTTCACGCCCAGAGGTTGCGGATGGTCGTAAAGCACCTCAACCTTGAAAGGTGAATCGTCATAGATCACCTTTTTCTTAATGGTATTTGAAATCGCCCGGTAACTCACTTCGGCATGGGTTCGTTCCAGTGCTTTCTGGATCAGCTCCAGAGATTTCATTTTTCTGATCTCCTTGCTGATATCGCTTGATGGCGTAAAGATCGAGAAGGACTCCATGAATTTTTCGGAGGGATCACTTTGCCTGCCACCTTCGATAAGGATCAGGCTACCCACTTCATAAACCGGCTGAAGATACCAGTTGACAAAATAGGCCATCCCTACAAAGGACATACATGAGATCAGAAAATAGTACCAGTATTTCTTTACCTTGGATAAGGCAAACTTGACATAATAAAAGGTTTCATGATCCTGACGGGCTTCCATATGGTCACTGTCCTTTCACGTATTGAAGATAAAATACCATGGCTACAAGTACCGAGTTTCCTACTGACACGATCAGGGAATAGGGTATCTCGGTCATTCCAAAACGACGAACCTTGAGAGGAGATACGTATATCACATCATTTGGCCGGAGGTAGTAATATTCTGATTTGAACAGATCATCCTTGGTCAGGTCAATCCTGCGTTTGATAATCTGTTTGCCTTGCTCACGCACCAGTACGACATGTCTGCGATCACCGTACTCGGAAATATCTCCGGCCATGCCCAAAGCTTTGAAAATATTCATATTCTCTGTGGTGTAAGTGTAGGTGCCAGCCCGATTCACCTCACCAAGAATGGTGATGCTATTGTTTACATAACGCACCGTCACAATTGGTGTGGTCAACACCACCTTCAGGGCTTCCTGAATAGCTACGGCCGCTTCCTCCACGGTCATATCAAGAACCTGAACCTTTCCGATGACTGGTAGCTTTACAAATCCCGATTCATCTACGGTGTATGCAGTAACGGCGAGACTTGCATCGGTTATGGAGGCGCTAAGCTTGTTCTCCTCACTAAAGAAGTTATACTCAGGATTATCGGTGGTAGTGACCTTGATATATAGCATATCAAATGTCGAAATCTTCAACCGTTGCTTGTTTCCCGTCCAATTATACGTCGTGTTCTTGGTGGGCTGGATGTAGATCATCCTTTTCTGCGGCACACAGGATGCCATCAGTACAAGCAGGGAAATAACCAGGCAAGCGTTCTTCATAAATTCATCTTAGCCGGCGAACCGGACCTCTCATTTTGCCTAAAAAACCAGGGAATCCCGGATAGTTCAGTACCTATTCAGGCACTTAACTTTCTTTTAAGCAGCATATTGTAAACAGCCATCCAAAAATATTGGAAGTTTACAAAAATACCATATTTATTCCGGCTTCTAAGATAAATTCTTTCCGCTTTGATTACGCCATCAAAACCAGTAAGGCCCAGGGCGACGTTTGGGGGTATGCAACCAGGTTTGAATTTAATCCGGTCTTTCTGCAGATCCTCGGGGAGAGATTGAAAACCGAATTGCGTTAAAGGCCTCACACCAACAAGATTGAGTTCGCCTTTGAAAAGGTTGAGTAATTGAGGCATTTCATCTACGTGAAGCTTACGCAGCACTTTGCCCCATTTGGTAATTCTGAAATCAGAGTTGGGTTTGCCCACTTTGTTATAACCATTCATTTTCACCACATAATCCTGAATGTACTGAGAGTATGGGTGCATGGTTCTCACTTTGTAGATACCAACGATCTTGCCGTCCTTGCTAATTCTCTTCATCTTGATGAGCATACCGGTCGGAATGTTCTTTTCCTCACTGGGTAAGCCGGTCTTCATGACAGAGAAGTAGAAAAGATTATTGGCTTCTTTATGATCAATCACCTCGAAACCGGCATGGCTAAGTCTGCCAAGAACCTCAGCTTTTGAGATAACAAAGTACTTGCCACCTGTAAGGAATTGATACAGAGGCTTGGTATATGATACTCTTGCCAAAACACGGTTAACAACAAAGTCATATAAATGGTAGAAGGGATACATGAACTTGTATTTGCCCTTCATACGGGTTGAGCGTTCCTTAATGGATTCAATGCAACCGATAAACATACCGGCATCCGGCAAGGCGGCGTTCACATGCTCAAAATACTGGTTGAGGTCGTTTTTGTAGTTGATAACCCCCAGATCAATGACAGTCTTCACGTCGCGATGTGCAGAAGCCAATACGCGTGAAGCATTTTTGCAGGACGATGTAAGTAATATTGTTCCTGAATCCTGAAGAGCAGTTTGTTCGGATATAAAATTTAAGATGGTTTCCCCACCTTCTTCGAGAATTGTTCTTTTTAATCGCTGTTCTTTCTCATAGATAGACAGGTCCTTCAGATTGCGAAGGGCCAGTCTTGGAAAGGCCTTAAGAAAGTTTTCCGCTTTCTTTGGCTCAAAAATTTTCTTGATTTCAACATCCAGTTCGGACGGCACCACCTCTACAAACTCTTCTTTAACTCTCATGTGCTTAAGTATTTCTGGTGTATTTCAATTTATTGCAATCTGCTACGGACGCAGAATTAATTTCTTTCAACTCCAACGTTACAGGTTTCAAAAAAATCAAAGGTTGACATAAATCCTGCAAGAATTGATTTAACTCTATCTTGCTTGCCAACTTCAATATTCCTTGATACTTCTTCACGTTCCTGGGTATCCTTCTACTTCAGATTGTGACTTTCGCCACGAAAATATTTCAATAAAAAAACGGATTCAACTGCGTCAACACTTGGCAAAAGTACTACGACTTATCCTAAAGTACAAGGCGAAGCACGGTTTAAGCGAAGTGATTTTACTCAATATTTGACCTTAAGTATATTCCCGTAGGGCAAAATACGGCATTCATCTTACTGTTTTTCAAACAATTAAATATCGTATATCTTGTATTTTCAACAAAAACATGCTTGGGTAAGATTTAACACTAATAAATTATTGTTTTTACTCACGCGACACATGTCCGTTAAATTATTTTGATTATTATAAGCGCAAAATCACATCCGTCTACGGTTAATTGTGATTTTGGTTTTACTTCTTTTGATTTTAGTCGTGCCTTCCTCTCCACTTTATCACAAAATCAATAATATCTACCCTTTTATTACACTACTAAAACCACATCATTTGATGTTAGAAAAAAGTTTGACAACCAGTACCATAAAATATTCATCTAATGTGTGGCGTTCAATAAAAAAACTATACTGGACTTGCCTATGTGAAATTTTACCTTCCGCCGCATCATCACTGTATGTATCACTAAATCATGGAGGGTAAAATTATGACCACCAGACAACACGCTCGCTCCGGCCAGAAAGGGTTGGAAAGAAAAAGAAAGTCGTTCCTTGCCATCGGCTTCATCACATCCTTAAGTTTATCATTGATTGCCTTTGAATGGAAATCCCCTGTTGGAAAACTGATCGACCTCGGGGACCCAACCGTCGGAAGCAGCTTTGAACCTGACATCTTTGTCGTTGATATCATTAAGGACAAGAAAAAACCTGAGATCACCGAGGTAAAGAAAAAAACCGATCCCAATAAGTTGAAGGTGGTCGACAATGAACATAAAGAGACCAAGACCATCTTCACAACACCAGATACCCTGGCGTTAGATTTGGCCGACATGACCTTCAAAGTGGATAAAACGGAAGAGATTCCCAACGTTACCGTTTACCACGGCTGGCAGGTAGAGAAACAAGCCTCCTTCCCGGGAGGAAAAAAAGCGCTGGACCGCTTCCTTCAGAGTGAACTTCATTATCCGGCAAGAGATATGGACAGAAACCAGGAAGGCACCGTTTACGTGACCTTTGTGGTTGAACCTGACGGGCAACTCACCAACATTGCCATTGTCGACTCACCTCAGGTCCGCACAAAAGATATGGAAATGGAAGCGGCCAGGGCTGTGAAAAAATTACCGCGATGGATTCCGGCTGAGCATGGCGGTAAAAAGGTACGCATGCAATGTTCGCTACCGATACTTTTCCGATTGAGATAACACCACATGAGACTGGTTCGGGGGAAGATCTGATCCCAAAGATTTTAGGTCTTCCCTCCTACCAGCTTTTTTATTTCGTTCAGCTTCATCAAAGCTTCCACTGGCGTGAGCGTATTAATATCCAGTTCCAGAATCTCATCCCTGACCTGCTCCAATACCGGATCGTCCAATTGAAAAAAGCTCAGTTGCACATCTTCACCACGTTTGGCAACGCCATTCCCTTCTTCCCTTCCCTTGTTCCCATGGGTTGATTCCAGATGTTTCAGCATTTCCTCCGCCTTGTTCAAGATGGGTTTGGGCATACCCGCCATCCGTGCTACGTGAATTCCGAAACTATGGGCACTTCCACCTGCAACCAGCTTCCGCAGAAAAAGGATCTTATTGTTTACCTCTTTGACAGAAACATTGTAGTTCCTGATACGCGGAAACAGACCCGCCATATCATTCAACTCGTGGTAGTGGGTGGCAAACATGGTCTTTGCCCTGGCGTGTTTGTTTTCATGAAGATACTCGGTGATAGACCATGCGATGGAAATACCATCATACGTACTCGTACCGCGGCCGATCTCATCAAGAAGAATCAGACTTCGGGGAGACAGGTTATTCAGAATGCTGGAGGTTTCATTCATCTCCACCATGAATGTTGACTCCCCTGAGGAGATATTATCCGATGCACCAACGCGGGTGAATATTTTATCCACCCAACCGATCGTTGCCTGAGTAGCCGGCACAAAACTGCCCATCTGCGCCATGAGCACAATCAATGCCGTTTGCCGGAGGAGTGCCGATTTACCCGCCATATTGGGTCCGGTCACGATAATGATCTGCTGCGATTCCGGATCCAGTAAAACATCGTTGGCTATGTATGATTCCCCCGGAGGCAGCTGTGATTCGATTACCGGATGACGACCGCCACGGATATCAAGCACCTCCCCTTCATCAACAACTGGTCGCGCATAGTTGCCCTTTCTTGCACAGGTTGCGAATGAACACAAACAATCCAGTCTGGCGATAATCTGTGCATTCACCTGCACATGCTTCACATAGGGAACCAATGCTGACACGAGTTCCTGAAAAAGACGGGCTTCCAACGCCAGCATTTTATCTTCCGCACCCAGTATTTTTTCTTCATAGGATTTCAGTTCCTCGGTGATGTATCGCTCCGCATTCACCAGGGTTTGTTTCCTGATCCACTCTGATGGCACCTTATTTTTATGGGCATTGGTAACCTCCAGGTAATAGCCGAAAACATTATTAAATGCCACCTTTAGTGATGGAATGCCGGTTCGCTCCGTTTCCCTTTGCTGAATTTTAAGCAAGTGTTCCTTTCCCGATCCTGCGATACTCCTCAGCTCATCCAGTTCAGGTGAAATTCCTTCTGCGATCACCTTGCCCTTGTTAAGCAAGGCCGGTGGCTCATCAACGAGGGTACCTGCGATCTTTTGAATGGCTTCATCGCACAGGATCATTTGTCCGGCCAGCTCTTTTAGTGCCTTGCATTTCGATTCTGTGCAGGCTTCGCGGACAGGTTCTACGGATTGGAGGGAACGCAACAGTTGCCCCAGCTCTCTCGGGTTGATACGTTGCGCCGCCACTTTGGAGATGAGTCTTTCCAGGTCACCAATCTGTTGTATCTCCCTTTCCAATGTCGCAAATAGGGCATCATTTTCAAGCAACTCTTCTACCACATCATGTCTTGCCCGGATCGCGTTGACATCTTTCAGTGGAAAGGCGATCCACTTGCGCAGCATGCGTGAACCCATCGGGGAAACGGTCTCATCGATCACTTCCCGAAATGTGGTGGCATCCGGATTGGCAGAATGAAACAACTCCAGATTCCGTATCGTGAAGCGGTCCAGCCACACATACCGGTCCTCCTCTATTCTTGAAATCCCGGTAATGTGAGAAACTTTATCGTGTTGTGTTTCGGCTACATAATGAAGACAGGCGCCGGCAGCTACAATTCCGGTATGCAGTTGCTCCACACCAAAGCCCTTAAGCGAATTCGTCTGAAAGTGTTTCAACAGAATATCCTGGGCAAAGTCCTGTGTAAACACCCAGTCTTCCATCGCATACGTAAAATAGCGATCTCCGAATACCTGAACGAACTGTTTCCTGTCGTGCTTAAGATAGATCACCTCACTTGGTGAAAAACCCGTTAATATTTTTTCAGCATGATCATGGTTACCTTGAGTTACCAGAAACTCGCCGGTGGATATATCCAGAAACGCCACCCCTACCTGATCTTTATCGAAATGTACTGCTGCCAGATGATTGTTTGAGCGGGTATCCAGCACCTGATCATTCATGGTCACCCCCGGCGTCACAAGTTCTGTCACACCGCGTTTCACAATGGTTTTGGTCATCTTGGGATCTTCCAGCTGATCGCAAATGGCCACACGGTATCCGGCGCGTACCAGTTTCGGGAGATAGGTGTCAAGTGAATGATGCGGAAAGCCCGCCAATGCGATCTCCGAAGCAGACCCGTTGGCGCGTTTGGTGAGGACAATGCCTAAGATCCCGGCGGCCTTTACAGCATCTTCACCGAAGGTTTCGTAAAAATCACCCACCCTGAACAGCAATAACGCATCCGGGTGTTTCCCTTTGATGGCGTTGTACTGCTGCATCAATGGGGTTTCGGTACTCTTGGTTTTTGATTTGGTCTTTCGCTTTCCTGCTACGGCCATACATCAAACGGATTTACAAACTTCGAATCAACATTAACCTATAAATATAGGGGCTTCGACCTGACAACCCATGATTTCTTATTAACATTCCATCAACACCGGAAGGTTCTTACCTTTACGCCATATGCGAAAGCTTCAAAACAAAGAACTGGGCCGGCTGGATGCTGATCAATTCAGAAAAGCAGACAAGCTTCCCTTGACGATCGTGTTAGACAATATCCGTAGCGCTCATAACGTGGGCTCTGTATTCAGAAGCGCGGATGCCTTTCGCGTTGCTGCTATATACTGTTGCGGTATCACCGCGGTGCCACCGCAAAAAGAATTACTAAAAACCGCATTGGGTGCGACAGACACCGTGACATGGAAATATTTCGGCACGACCGGGGAAGCCATTCACGAATTGAAACAATACAGCACCCGCATTATCGGAATTGAACAAACGGACATCAGCACATCGCTGAATGACTTCCGCATAGATCCAACGACATCCTATGCGATCGTTCTGGGACATGAAGTTAAGGGCGTATCCGCTGATATTCTTTCATTGTGTGATGCCGTTGTAGACATTCCTCAGGCTGGCACCAAGCATTCCCTGAACATTGCCGTTGCTGCAGGCATCGTTTCCTGGGCCTTCTTCAGACAACATTCCCTCGTATCCGAACAGACCCGTTGAGACGTTATCCTCCTCCGCTATAATTGATGGAAACCAAATCCGGTCGGTTCATCAAACAGATTATTGTCTATTAGCGACCGAATCTTAAACAGATTCCACCGAATTCTCATTTCCACCGGATGCATATGGAACTATACCCGTTCTTTGCTTCAGCTACATAAGGAATTTGCATCCGTGTAGTCAAAGAATCTGAAATAACACCCTGTGCATTCAAAAGTGCGGGAATGACATGGGGTGTTAGCACACCGATCGAAGGGATTAGGTTTGATCGGGGCAGAACGGGACATGACCATGTCCCGTTTTTTTTAAGTGTCCGGAAACTTTTTCATTCCCGCCGGATTCTTTGTGTCGCTTTATCAGGCTACGGCTAAAGCAGATCTTTGATCATGCAAACCTTCCGGCACATGAACATTAACGTAATCGTTCATTATAAAACGTACTCCTGACCGGGCAAGTTCTGCAGTCTGTTCAGGAACCAGGCCCCTCTCATTATGAGAGGGGCTTTATCATATCCATCCAATAAAAAAGCCCGCCGCAATGCGACGGGCTTTTATGCCTAATGAAAAACTAACATCTTAGAGCGCCTGGAAACCGGCATCTTCGAAGAACTTATGGAATTCCAGATCTTCCTTCGCCATGGTTTTGAATTTGGCATCAGCCTGGATTGCACTTTTCAGGTTTGAAAGGGTCTCATCTTTGTTACCGTTACGCGCAGCGGCAATGGCTTTCAGGTAATAACCCAATCCTGTTTTGGCATCGTCGGAGCAATCTACCGCTTTTACAGCGCCTGCTGTGTTTCCGCTCAGCAGCTTGGCAAGTCCTGCGTTGAAATCACATGCTTCACCAAGGTATTTGTTGGCTGCTGCATAGTCACCGATGATGATGCTGCAGATACCCAGGTTGTAGCTGGTTTCGGCACCTGGCTTGGATACTGATTTGTAAAGCTCCATGGCTTTGGCTACGTCACCACCTCTGCGGGCAATGATACCCATGTTATTTACAACGGCAGACTCTTCCGCGGCCAATACTTTTGCCTTCTTGAATTCAGTTTCAGCTTCACTCACTTTACCATCAAGTAGCAGGATAGCGCCTACGTTGTTAGGTCCTCTCCAGTCATCCGGATATTTACTTGCGAAAGCCTGATAAATCTGCAGTTTCTTAGCGTTATCGTCGAACAACGTTGCAGCATAAAGAATTTCAGTGTCATTCAGCGTGTCCATTGTAGAGAACACATAGTCCTTCAGTTGGTCTTGAGTAAATTCCTTCTTCTTCACGGAAACGCGAACCTCTGACCTTCTGAGTTGAGGGAAAATCTCTTTCTCCAGCATTTTATAGTTGGAAGACACTTCACGAATTTTCTTGTCACGTGAATTCGGATTGGGATCGTTCTTTACGATATTCATCACCTCACCTTTGGCATCCAGATCGGAGTTGTCGAGCAGTTTTTTGAAACCGTCCCAGTCACCAGCCTTGTTGGATTCTTTGAAGAAATCTTCCTTTGCAGTAGGTGCTACTTTTTTCTTGGCAAGTTGTCCTTTAATGCTTGATGTGGCAGTTGTGGCTCTTTTTTCGGAAAGCTTTTCATTCAAATCCGCGCTACCCTCAGGAGAAGCCCAACCAACGGTGGAAACACTCTGGAAGGTACCTTCTTCTTTTACATACTTGGCCACAAAGTCACGGAAATCATCCATTTGATCACCGTTGAGTTCTGAACTACGAACATTAGAGCTGTTCTTTTGATAGTAAATCTTCGCCAAATGCACAATCGGAGGCATGTTCTCATAATTATGCTGACCGAACATTGGCTTTTCATCGCTCTTCACCAGCAGTGGCGTTACGATTGTACCCTCAGCGATCTTTCTTTCAGGGAAAGACTGGGTTTTACTGCCCATGGCACCGTCGATCTTCAGAACCAGGTCGCAATTCTTCATACCGGCTTCATACTTCACCTGATCGTTGTATGAAAAACTTCCGCCTTCCGCTTTCTTGATCACCTGACCATCGCCATCTGCCTTCTCACCTTTGAGCGTAACAGACTTCAGTTCTTTGGAACCACCGTCTTTGTATTTAAGGACCGGTGTAGCCTTAACGATCACCTTTTTCTGAAAATATTTAGGAGGAATCTTACCATTTATGGCCACTTTCACCGTATCACCGTGCATCTCAAGAGGGTTCGGAGTAACATTGATCGTTACTGAATCTGCCTTCTTGATCATCGTGCCCAAACCTCCACAACCTGCCATCACAGTGGCAAGGGTGAAAGACAAAGCGTATACCAAATGCTTTTTCATCGTGCTTGAGTTATAGTACAAGAATTAGGGTTTTGTTTGGTGCAAGTATAGGCATAGTTTTTTAAAAATAAAACCTTTTTTGCCGGGAAAAGCTACTAATTTTCAGTCATATAGAGGGTGGTCACCGTACCAATTGGGTTGATCAGGTCGGGTAACCGAAAATCAAATCTTATTCACGCCGCCTTCATCCCGGCATTCCGCTAACAAATCCGCAATTGCCTTATTCATAAGGGGATGTCGCTGTTCTGCCGCTATCTCGGCAAGAGGGATCAATGCGAACCGCCGTTCATGCAAACGCGGGTGGGGTACCTGAAGATCCGTTTCGGAAATGACCATCTGCCCAAACAGGAGTATGTCTGCATCCAAAGCCCTCGGCCCCCATCGAACATGATCCTCATTTCGTCCGGCCTTCTGCTCCATCTCCTTCAATTCCTTTAAAACGGCTTGAGGGGAAAGGCTTGTTATCAATTCAACCGCCTGGTTCAGGAACACCGGCTGGTCCTTCAACCCCCACGGTTCAGATTCATAGATGGCTGATGTTTTAGTGATCTGTCCCACGTTTACCTCAACGTGCGCCCTTCCCAACGCCAGGTTTGCGTGACGATCGCCCAGATTACTGCCAAGCAACAAAAAAATCGTTGTCATGAGATTACAATCTCTTTGAAATGGAACGAATCGCATCCGCTTTCCACAGGGCAAAATCACCGGCCAGAATATGCCTGCGGGCTTCTTCCATCAGCCTAAGGTAAAAACGGAGGTTATGCAAACTGGTGATCATGGCACCCAGCATTTCTCCGGATATATGAAGATGGCGTACATAAGACCGGGTATATTGCCGGTCAACAAAAGCATCGCCACCAGGATCCAGAGGTGTATGATCGTTCTTCCATTTTTCATTGCGGATGTTGATCATCCCGTCCATCGTATATATCAAACCATTCCGCGCATTACGGGTAGGCATCACACAGTCAAACATATCAATACCCAATGAAATGCATTCCAGCAAATTCACCGGTGTTCCCACACCCATGAGGTACCTGGGCTTGTGCTCCGGTAATATGCGGCACACCATGTCCGTCATGGCATACATATCTTCATGGGGTTCGCCAACGGATAATCCGCCTATGGCATTACCTGCGCAATCCAATCCGGCAACATATGCTGCGGACTTCTCCCTCAGATCAGGATACACACTGCCTTGCACGATAGGGAAAAGAGATTGCTCATAACCATATCGCGGTTCCGTTTCTGTGAATTGTTTGTAGGAACGATCCAGCCAGCGATGCGTAAGTTCCATCGACTTCTTTGCCTGATCATATTCGCAGGGATATGGTGTACACTCATCAAACGCCATGATGATATCAGCACCAATGGTCCGCTGCACGTCAATGGCATGTTCCGGACTGAAGAAATGCCGGGAGCCGTCTATATGTGATGTAAACGTGGCTCCTTCTTCCTTTATCTTTCTGATCTCCGACAAAGAAAAGACCTGATATCCTCCGCTATCGGTAAGTATGGGGCCTTCCCATCCCATAAACCGGTGCAGACCACCTGCATCGGCAATCACATCCATACCCGGTCTCAGATAGAGGTGGTATGTATTTCCCAATATGATCTGCGCCTGAACATCAGCGCTCAGCTGCTGCTGGTAAAGCCCTTTGACAGTCCCCGCAGTACCAACCGGCATAAATATCGGGGTTGCGATGGATCCATGATCCGTTTCCAGGATCCCGGCTCGTGCGCGGGTTTTAGAATCCGTTATGTCCAGTCTGAACTTCATCATACGGCCGAAATACGGCATTGAGGCGGCCAAAGATAGTCAATTGATGCGCTTTGCATTACTTTTGCAACATGCAGGATCTGTTATCCATGCAACCACATCCCTGGATCATTGTCACATCAGTGGCGGTTGTGTTGCAACTTGTGTATTACCTCCTCTTCTTTTCCCGACTGGCACGCTATGACCAGAACAATGAACAGCCGGCTTCTTCTCCTCAACCGGTATCCGTAATCATATGCGCCCATAATGAAATAACCGCCCTTCAAAAAAACCTCCCGGTAATCCTGTCACAATCCCATCCGCACTATGAAGTGGTCGTGGTTGATGACTGTTCCAACGATGGCACCACCGGTTTCCTGGATCAACTGGCCGCCAATCACCCACGGCTTATGGTAATACACAAAACAGAAGCTGGCGGAAAAGGAAAACGCGCTCCGTTGACCCTTGGAATAACAAAGGCCTCGTATGACCGAATGGTGCTCACCGATGCAGATTGCCGGCCAACGCATGCAGACTGGCTATTACGCATGACCGCCCCATTCGACAATGGCAAGCAGATCGTACTTGGCTTTGGTGCTTATGAGAGAAAAACCGGATGGTTGAATCGTCTGGTACGCTTCGACACCTATTTAACCGCCTTGCAGTATTTTTCATTTCATCTGAGTGGGATGACCTATATGGGTGTGGGTCGCAACCTGGCTTATACCAAGGATGTTTTCAAAAAATCCGGGGGACTGGGATCCGGAGGAAAATTGCTCTCAGGTGATGATGACCTGTTTGTTAACCGGGCAATCAAATATGCGGACGCCGATATACGCCTTCATCCGGACTCGTGGACGATCAGTGCGGCACCGCAAACATTTACAGAATGGATCCATCAAAAACGCCGTCATGTAAGCACCGGACCCTCATATCGTCTCAAACACAAGATGGTGTTGGGCCTCTTCCTTTTTAGCCAGACCTTTTTTTATGTGATGATGATCGGCGGAATGTGCCTTATACCACAAAATGTATTCCAATGGTCACTGATTCTGATGAGATTATTAACAATCGGAGTGTTAAACAATTACTGCCTTAACAAATCGGGGGGACGGGATTTATTTTTATTTTCGCCAGTACTTGACCTGTTCTTCGCATTCTTTTACCCCGTAATTTTTACAATCGGACTCGTTTACAAAACCCGTACATGGAAGACGAATTAGATCATCTGTCAGAAAAAGCCATGCTTGACTACAAGCTGGTCCAGCAAGCCATCCATGATAAAAACCAGCAGGCTTATGCCAAGCTCATGGATCGGTACAGGGATTCTATATATTTCATGCTGCTGAAAATGGTGAATAACAAGGATGATGCGGATGATCTCACCATTGAGGCATTCGGCAAAGCCTTTAAAAACCTGCATCAGTATACACCCAATTACGCCTTCAGTACCTGGCTTTTCAAGATCGCTTCAAACAACTGCATCGATTTCATCCGGAAAAAGAAAAAGAATTTGCTTTCTATTGACCGGCGTTATGAAAATGATGAAGGCGGCGAAATGAGCATCGATCTCAAATCGGAATTTCTGGATCCGGAAGAGAAATTGATGAAAAAGCAAAAGATCAAGGTGATGCGCGAAGTGGTGGAAAAGCTGAAGCCGCGGTATCGCACGCTTGTTGAGCTGCGCTATTTCAAGGAGTATTCCTACGAAGAGATCGCCGACCAGCTGGATATTCCGCTGGGAACAGTCAAAGCCCAGTTGTTCCGGGCCAGGGAATTTCTTTATAACATCATGAAAAACACCGAAGGCAGTATCTGATCCTTCCAGTCCACAAAGGTGAACCTCGTCCGTCACTACTTTCCCCACCTCACTTCCGAACAGATCACGCACCTCGAGGCCCTGGCTCCGTTGTTTCTTTCATGGAACCAGCGCATCAACCTGATCTCCCGAAAGGATGAGGAACATCTTGAAACCAGGCATATCCTGCACTCCCTGTCCATAGCCAGATTTATCACATTCAACCCCGGCGCCACGGTGGCAGACCTGGGAACGGGAGGTGGCTTTCCAGGACTTCCTCTGGCCATCCTTTTTCCGGAAACCCATTTTGTTCTCGTGGATAGTATCGGAAAAAAGATCAGAGCTGTTCAGGCGATGATAGATGAACTGGGATTATCCAATGTGCGGGCCGTCCAATCACGTTTCGAAGACCTCGACATCAAAGCGGATTTCGTTACCTCACGGGCCGTAGCTCCGTTTCAGGATCTGATCAAATGGACACGCAATTCTTTCCAAAAAGAAAACAAGCATGTCATAAAGAATGGGCTGATATGTCTGAAGGGGCGGTCTGACGAAGAAGAAGCACGCTTGCTCAAACGCCCCTACACCCTGGTATCACTGACGGAGTATTTTCAGGAAGATTTTTTCAGTGAAAAAGCACTGATACATATTCCCATCATTTAAGCCGTCTCGAACTGGAGCTTGCTGAGGTGCGCATATAAACCTTCATCATTTCTGATGAGTTCCTCATGCCGACCCGTCTCCACCACTGTTCCATGATCCAGCACGACAATCTTATCGGCGCTTCTGATCGTGGAAAACCTATGGGCAATGATAATGGACGTGCGTCCCTTCATCAGCTTATCGAGCGCATCCTGTACCAATCTCTCCGATTCCGAGTCGAGTGAACTGGTGGCTTCGTCCAGAATAAGAATGGATGGGTCCTTCAATACGGCACGGGCAATGGCAATCCGCTGACGCTGACCGCCTGACAATTGGATACCACGCTCTCCCACAACGGTGTCGAGTCCATCGGGGAATTCTTTGATAAACGCCAGGGCATTGGCCTTATCTGCCGCAGCGATAACCTCTTCCTCCGAAGCATCTTTTTTCCCGTAGGCGATATTTTCACGAATGGTCCCACCGAACAAGAGCACCTCCTGGGGAACAATTCCCATGTTGCTCCTGACCTTATGTAAGGTCATGCTATCAATAGGTTTTCCATCCAACAGGATCTGACCGGAATCTGCATCATAAAAACGAAGCAACAATGCCGTTAACGTAGATTTCCCGGCACCACTGGGTCCAACGAAGGCCACCCTTTCTCCTGCGCGGATATTCAAACTGACATTATTGAGAACCGTAACCTCTTTCCTGCTGGGATATGCGAATGACACATCCTGAAAATCCACATCTCCCTTTAACCGTTCCCCATCAGATGATGGTTGCATCACATCTTCCTGTTCACCCTGCTGTATTTCCCTGAGTCTTTCTGTGGCACCAAGTGCCTGTTGAATCTGTGCATATTGCGCTGCAATGCCACCGGTGGAAGCGCCGACAAAAACCGTATACAACATAAACTGGATCAACAGACCCAGGTTCAGTTCCCCGGATTGTACCATTCTCAGGCCATACCATATCACGACAACAATGGAACCGAACAGACAAAAGATGATGAACGACGAGAATGCACCGCGCCATACCGCACCTTTCATCGCCTTTTTCACAATGCTTCGGGTGCTGTTACTGAAGCGTATCCACTCAAAGACTTCATTGGTATAAGCTTTCACGCTTGCGATGGCCTGAAGGGTCTCATCCAATATGGTATTGGAAACAGCTACCTCCTCCTGTACACTTTTGGATATCTTCCGGATATACCTTCCGAAGAATACAGCCAGTATGGCCATGGGTGGAATCACCATGACCATGATTCCGGTTAGTTTGAGGGAGGTGAAAGCAAGCAAGCCGATGCCACCGACGATGATGATCAGTTGACGGACAAACTCAGCGACATTCGTGGTAAAGGTACCCTGTAATTGGGTGATGTCGGCTGCCACCCGGCTGTTCAGTTCACCAACCCGGGTTTGCGAGAAAAAGGACATGGGCTTGCCCAACAGTTTCCGGTAGGTGTCCTGCCGGAGGTCGGCCAGCATATTTTCGGTAACCTGCACAAACAAATAAACCCGCATAAAGGAGAAAAAGGCCTGGGCTACAAACAGGATCATCAAAACGAGGGCCGCCTTGTCTATGTTTTGCGTCAGGTTTTGCTCCGCAGTACCAACAAGATCTCCCATTAATTTAGGAAAGATAAGCGCCGTTGCACTTGTAAGAACGAGAAACAGCGACCCGATGGCCAAACGCCAGCGGTAGGGTCTTACATAACGGAACAACCATAAACTTTCTTTCCACGACACCCTTGGCGCCTTCGTCTTTCGCTCTTTCATGGCAGCAAAGGTAATGACGGAAGTTTAAGGTTCAAGATTTAAGGTTCAAAGTTCGACACAACCTGCAATGTTAACCCTTAAACCTTGAACTTTAAACTTAATTTTTTTGCACTTAACCAAAAAGGATGTATTTTTGCAGTCCGAAAAAGTTATAACGGTTATGAAACGCACCTTTCAACCCTCAGTCAGGAAACGCAAGAACAAGCATGGTTTCCGCGAACGTATGTCCACTGCCAACGGCAGAAAGGTATTGGCTTCACGCCGTGCAAAGGGCCGCAAGAAATTAACCGTGAGCGACGAAAAGCGTTAATCAACGACTTAACATATATGAAAAGGCTACCATTTGGTGGCCTTTTTCATTTTAGAACTACCGTATCCGGGCCAATCTTCTCCACGCATTACCTGTTTCTTCTGTAAGTAATTCATGGCCTTCATTCACAATCAGGGTTCTGCCGTAGGCACCCATTTCTTTGGCCCACGGCGTACCCAGATGGGCCGGAATAATGCGATCGTGTTTTCCGAATATAAACCAGCAGGGAATGCAGCGCGCCATGATATTCCTGATGGCCCGTTTGCGATCCGGTTGCATTTGGCGTAGTGTCCACCACACGTCATACACGAATTGCCTGCGCTCCCGTGTATCCATATGCAGTTTCACGAACTTACGCAAAGGGCGTTTCAACAAACCCACGCTACCCAGAAGCGATGAAAGGCCAAACAACCAGCCGGGATACCGGATGGTGAACCTGAACAACATACGCCCCACCGTGGTATTGGTCGCCCACTTATTCCACACGGCAGGTCTGAGCCCATCCGGCGCGATCAACACCAACTCGGTGCACCGCCCATCCAGGTAGGGCAGTGCGGACAACACCACCCGGCCTCCGATGCTATACCCGATAACCCCGAAGGAATTCAACTTTTCGCGATCCGCAATCTCATGCACCCAATCTGCAATGTCTTTCGGCATCAGATCATGACCTTCGGTAATCTCGGTTGGCCCCTGACATGGCAATTCAAAAGCGATGATCCGATGATCCTCCCCCATTCCTTTCCAAAGTGATTCGTAATCCGAAGCCGGGCGACCATAACCGGGAAATGCAAAAAACACCCGACTGCCTTTTCCAAATGAAAGTCCGTGCACCCGGGAATGTTTCAATTCAATCTTAATCTTTTCAAATACGGGTGATTCCATACCAATGGCTTCGGGAAATTTCGGAATGTTCATAAAAGAATCGCGTTGCACACCACATTTTTCAGGCAAAAAATGTACTTTCGCCCCCGATTTTCGGGAAGCTAATATACGCTGAAATCTCTCATACTATGCCCAAGGATACTTCCATTAAATCGGTACTTATCATAGGAAGCGGCCCCATCATCATCGGACAGGCCTGCGAATTCGACTATTCGGGATCTCAGGCCGCAAGGTCACTCAAAGAAGAGGGCATTGAGGTCTCCCTTATCAATTCAAACCCGGCCACCATCATGACCGATCCGGTCACGGCGGATCATATTTACCTGCGTCCACTGGAAGTGGCATCCATAGAAGAGATACTGAAGGAACGTCACATAGATGCGGTATTGCCTACGATGGGTGGACAAACAGCATTGAATCTCTGCAAGGAAGCGGCCGAGACCGGTCTTTGGGAAAAATACAACGTGAAGATCATCGGTGTTGATATCGATGCCATAGAAACGACCGAGAACCGCGAGGCCTTCAGGAAACTGATGGTAGAGATCGGCGTAGGTGTGGCTCCCTCACAGATCGCAACATCCTTCCTTGAAGGAAAAGAGATTGCACAAAAACTGGGATTCCCCCTGGTGATACGTCCCTCCTATACCCTTGGTGGTACCGGCGGCGCGTTCGTACATCAAAAGGAAGATTATGATAAACTCCTGAACCGTGGTCTGCATGCTTCCCCCATCCATGAAGTCCTGATTGAAAGAGCGGTTTTGGGCTGGAAAGAATATGAGCTGGAGCTGCTTCGCGACAGCAACGACAATGTGGTGATCATCTGTTCCATTGAGAACATGGACCCCATGGGTATTCACACCGGAGACTCCATCACCGTTGCCCCGGCAATGACCCTTTCCGACCGCACATACCAGCGTATGCGGGACATGGCCATCAAGATGATGCGTGCCATCGGTGACTTTGCAGGCGGCTGCAATGTACAGTTCGCAGTGAATCCTGAGAATGATCATATCATTGCCATCGAGATCAATCCACGGGTATCCCGCTCTTCTGCCCTGGCCTCGAAAGCCACCGGGTACCCGATTGCAAAGATTGCAGCCAAGCTGGCCATCGGTTATAACCTGGATGAACTCCAAAACCAGATCACCAAAAACACATCTGCATTCTTTGAGCCCACCCTGGACTATGTAATCGTAAAGGTGCCGCGCTGGAACTTTGATAAATTCCAGGGAAGCAACAGGGAACTGGGACTGCAAATGAAATCGGTGGGTGAGGTCATGGCCATCGGTCGCAGTTTTATTGAAGCCCTTCAGAAGGCCTGTCAATCCCTTGAGATGAGCAGGCTCGGATTGGGTGCCGATGGAAAAGACTGGGTAAAAGTACAGGATGTGGTGGAAAGTCTGGAGCGTCCGTCCTGGGATCGCCTCTTTCACCTGAAGGATGCCTTTGGTTTCGGCCTGCCGATCAAAACGATGGTGAAGCACACCCGTATGGATCGCTGGTTCCTGCTTCAGATACAACAGCTGGTCAAGATCGAACAAGAAATCCGCCGTTATTCCCTTGAGAATATTCCGCGTGAGTTCATGATGGATATCAAGCAGAAGGGCTACTCCGATGCACAGATCGCCCACCTGTTGGGTAATGTTTCGGAAGATGAGGTCTATGAACACCGGAAGAAACTCGGGGTACGCCGGGTTTACAAAATGGTGGATACCTGTGCCGCTGAGTTTGCAGCGCAAACACCTTATTATTATTCCACATTTGAGAACAATGTGAATGATCAGGCAGAGAACGAATCCATCGTCAGCGACAAGAAGAAAGTGATCGTGCTGGGTTCCGGACCTAACCGGATCGGGCAAGGCATTGAGTTCGACTATTGCTGTGTGCATGGTATTCTTGCTGCACGCGAGGCAGGATATGAGGCCATCATGGTGAACTGTAACCCCGAAACGGTCTCAACCGACTTCGACATCGCGGACAAGCTTTATTTCGAGCCGGTTTTCTGGGAACACATTTACGAGATCATAGAGTATGAGAAACCGGAAGGCGTTATTGTACAGCTGGGTGGTCAAACCGCTTTGAAGCTGGCAGAGCGCCTGCATGAAAAGGGCATCAAGATCATCGGCACCTCATTTGACGACATGGATCTGGCGGAAGACCGCGGTCGCTTCTCAGATCTCCTGAAAGAGCTGGACATCCCTTATCCGAAATATGGTGTGGCACTTACTGCCGAGGAAGCCATTCAGGTGGCCAATGAAGTAGAGTACCCCGTACTTGTGCGCCCATCTTATGTATTGGGCGGACAAGGCATGAGCATCGTGATCAATGATGATGAATTGGAAGACAAGGTGATCCGTCTGCTCAAAAGCATTCCGGGTAATCGGGTTCTTATCGACCATTTCCTGGACAGGGCGGAAGAAGCGGAAGTTGACCTGATCTGTGACGGTGAAGATATTTGCATCATCGGTATGATGGAACACATTGAACCTGCAGGAATTCACTCCGGGGATTCATTTGCCGTCCTGCCCCCTTTCAGTCTGAGCGAAAAAACGAAGGCGCTGATGGAGGAACATGCGCGTAAACTGGCATTGGCATTGAACATACGCGGACTGCTGAATATCCAGTTTGCCGTGAAAGATGAGAACGTATACGTTATTGAAGCCAATCCCCGTGGGTCCCGTACCGTACCTTTCATCGCCAAATCTTATGGCGTACCCTATGTTAACATGGCCACCAAGGTGATGCTGGGAACACACAAGCTGAAGGATTTTGATATCCAGCCCAAACTCGAGGGCTATGCGATTAAGGAACCGGTGTTCTCATTCGATAAATTCCCGAATGTAAACAAAGAACTCGGCCCCGAGATGAAGGCAACCGGAGAAGCGATCCGGTTCATCAAAGACTTGAAAGATCCTTACTTCCGGCATCTTTACAACGAAAAATCGATGTACCTCAGCCGCTAGGTAGCTGGATATCCGGGAAGAATCTTTGTACCTTCGCTTTCAATAAGTAAAGCCAAGTATTACACGATGCGAAATATTCTCATCCTGGTAGCCATCTACCTTGTTTACCGGATCATTGCAAATTCATTGCGGCGAAGACAAACAAATCCTGCCGATACCATTTCCACTCCACCACCCGGACAAGCCAATCGGACTGAAAAATACAGTAACAAAGGAGAGTATGTGGATTACGAGGAAGTTGAGTAATTGTGTTAACCTCCCGTACACTTTTTCCTGAAATACCGTTGGCTGCCCGTTCGTAAGGGTTTCTTATCTTCACCCAAACTTTTTGGCCCCATGAACATGAGGAAATTTGCCCCACACATTATTGCGGTTATTGTATTTCTGCTCATCAGTATCATACAATTTGCACCCCTGCTTAAGGGGAAAGCGTTATATCAGGGTGACATTGCGCATTTCAAAGGAATGTCCAAAGAGATTGCGGATTACAGGGAAGCTACAGGCGAAGAGCCATTATGGACCAACAACATGTTTGGTGGTATGCCTGCATACCAGATCTCGGTTATCTATACAGGCAATCTGATGCGCTGGATAGATAAGGTTTTATACCTTGGACTGCCTAGTCCGATGCGGTATTTATTCCTATACTTCGTCGGGTTTTATATTCTTCTGCTCTGTTTGCGTGTAAATCCCTGGTTAAGTTTAGCCGGTGCCCTCGCCTTTGCGTTATCCTCCTATAACTTTATCATCATTGAGGCTGGCCATAACAGCAAAGCCCACGCCATTGCCTACATGGCTCCTGTGGTAGGTGGCGTCCTGCTTATCTTCAGAAATAGACTATTCTCAGGATTTATTTTAACGACTGCCTTTCTCTCCCTGCAGATCATGGCCAATCACCCCCAGATAACCTATTACCTGGCGCTTTGCCTTCTTGTTCTGGGGATCATCAAAGGGGTTGAGGCGATACGACAGAAAACCCTGCCTGCATTTGCCAAACAAGCAGGCATTTTGGTCGCCGCAGCCATACTGGCATTGGGTACCAACATCGCCAGTTTGTGGGCCACCCTCGAATACGGTAAGTATACCACCAGGGGACCTTCGGAGCTGACCATAGGAAAACACGATGAACGTACATCCGGGCTGGACAAGGACTATGCCATGGCCTGGAGTTACGGAATACCGGAAACCATGACCCTCCTCATCCCCAATTTCATGGGAGGATCGTCATCAGGAGAACTGGGCACCTCTTCTGAGATGTATAAATTTCTGCAACAAGCCAATGTTCCGAATGCCAAAGAAATGATCAAACGTCTTCCGATGTATTGGGGAGATCAATCCTTTACAAGCGGACCGGTTTATGCAGGTGCCATGGTGATCTTCCTTTTCGTACTGGGACTGCTTATCCTCAAAGGACCGATAAGATGGTGGTTATTATCAGCAACCATCCTATCCATCTTACTTGCATGGGGAAAAAACTTCTACGGATTCTCCGAATTCTTTCTGGATTACTTTCCCGGCTATAATAAATTCAGAGCGGTGTCCATGACTTTGGTCATTGCCAGCTTAACCTTGCCGCTGCTGGCATTCCTTACCCTTCATCACTTGTTTAAAGAACAACCGGACCCTGTTCTTTTCAGAAAAAAATTAATGCGTGCACTGTACATCACCGGCGGAGTTACCCTTGTGGTTGCTGCCATGGGTCCGTCATTTTTTGATTTTCACGGACTGAGTGATGATCAACTGAAGGCATCGGGATGGCCGTTGGATGCATTGATCAAAGACAGAAAGTCTATGATGCGGATGGATGCCCTGAGATCGTTGTTTTTTATTTTACTAACTGCCGGAATTCTATTCTACACCTTCATTAAGACAAAGCTGACGCATCGCAACGCGGCCATCTTGCTTGCGCTTGTGGTCGTTATTGATCTTTGGCCGGTAGGCAGAAGGTATCTCAACAATGATGATTTTGTGGCCAAACAGGAAATGAAACAACCCTATCAGGCAAGCCAGGCCAACCTTCAGATTCTGCAGGACAAAGATCCGAACTTCAGGGTTTACAATGTAACCCGGCGATTGGACCAGGACAGTGAAACCTCCTATTTTCACAAATCCCTCGGCGGATATCATGGTGCAAAATTAAAACGGTATCAGGAGTTGATCGACTTTCAGATCAGCCAGGGGAATATGAATGTGATCAATATGTTGAACACAAAATACTTCATTGTTCCCACCCCGGATAAAAAAGGAGTGATGGCCGAATCCAATCCAAGTGCATTAGGCAATGCATGGTTCGTGGATGACTACCGGCTGGTGGCCAATGCGGATTCAGAAATGACAGCGCTTTCCAATTTCGACCCTTCCACCCTGGCGATTGTGGACCAACGGTTCAAGGATCAACTGTCAGGGTTTGCACCTGGTAAAGACCCGGGAGCCACTATTTCCCTGACCAGTTACAAGCCCAACGAATTGATCTACGCAAGCCATTCAACCAAAGAACAACTGGCCGTATTCAGTGAGATATACTATGCAGAAGGGTGGAATGCCTATGTGGATGGTCAACTTTCGCCTCACTTCAGAGCTAATTATGTCCTGCGTTCCATGAGGGTTCCTGCAGGAGATCATACGGTTGCTTTCCGCTTCGAGCCACGGGTTTATCCGGTAGGAGAAAGTATTTCACTGGCCTGTTCCGGTCTTTTACTTCTCCTCTGCGTCGGCTACGGCTGGAAAACACTGGGTCATTCCCGGAAAGAGGAACCAGCGACGGAGGCCTAATACCCCAGGTATGCAGGCACTAAAAAAGGTCTTGGTCATTACCTATTACTGGCCTCCTTCCGGTGGGTCAGGTGTGCAACGCTGGTTGAAGTTCGTCAAGTACTTACCATCATGTGGCTGGACTCCCGTGGTGTATGCACCTGACGGCGGAGAGATGCCGGTTGAAGATCATTCCCTGGAGAAAGACATTCCACCGGGCACGGAGATAATAAGACAACCCATTTGGGAGCCCTACGAACTATATAAGAAATGGAGTGGGCGAAAGGGAGAGAAAGTGAATACCGGTTTTCTCAGCGAGAACAAAAAACCGGGACTGGCGGATAAAATCGCGATATGGGTCAGGGGCAATCTGTTCATTCCTGATGCACGCCGTTTCTGGATCAAACCTTCCATCAGGTTCCTCCGGCAATATCTCAGGGATAACCCGGTGGATGCCATCGTGACCACGGGTCCTCCACACAGTATGCACCTGATCGGGAGAGCACTGAAGAAACACACGGGACTGCCCTGGATCGCAGATTTCAGGGATCCATGGACCAACATCGATTTTTATCAAGATCTGATGCTGACCCGGTATGCCGACCGGCTCCACCACAAACTGGAACGGGCAGTACTTACAGAGGCCGATTGTGTCATATCCGTCGGGCCTACTTTGGGAAAGGAACTACAAGCATTGGGTGCAAAGCGTGTCGAAGTCATCACCAACGGATATGATGAAGATGATTATCCCGTCAGCCCTTCGCAACCGGACGCAAAGTTCAGCATTGCCCATGTGGGCACAATGGTCAAGACCCGCAACCCAGTAGCTTTATGGAAAGCCTTGCAACAGTTGATCACGGAGCAACCGGCCTTTGCATCAGATCTGGAGATCAAGTTGGTTGGTAAGGTTGATCTATCCGTGATGGCCTCGATCAAAGAACATGGTCTCACCCCCTACTTACGAAAGATCGATTACCTGCCACATGAGGAAGCCATCATTGAACTTACCCGGTCCCGCCTACTGTTGCTGGTATTGAACGATACACCGAATGCCAGGGGAATTCTTACCGGAAAATTTTTCGAGTACCTGGGTGCAAAGCGCCCGGTTCTGTGCATTGGTGATCCGGAAGGGGATGTAGGAAAAATACTGGCGAATATGGGGGCCGAAGCGATGGCATGTTTACAGGATGAGGCCAATATCAAAACCTTTATTCAGCGGTTGTATGTAAGTCGGAGCACGGCTGTTGAGATCAACATTGATCTATTCTCGAGAAGACAGCTAACCCGTACACTGTCTCAAGTTATAAAAGAATTTACCGGATGATCAGGCTTGGTGCACTAATCCGTTGCCCGATGACTAGAATGTGTCATAATCTCCACCTGTAAGATTCAATGATTCCAAAACATAGTCCTTATCGAACGGATAATACATCAATGGCAGATCATCCACAGCTTTGAAGTATTCAGACAATTGTTTATCCCATGCCGAGCCTGGTGAAACGATAAACACTACCTGCCTGAATCCCCACCGCCCTGCCAAACGTTTCAAGTGCTTGATGGTCTGAAGAAGGTCTTTCTTTTCACAAGAGAGATCACCTACCTTCATCCTGGTGTCAAATCCGACCCAGGCTTTCCCGTACCTTCCGATGTCCAGGCAAACAGAACCTAGATTCGCCTTATATTTAAGGTATGACTGGCTACGTGGAATACCATTAACGTCAACTTTAATATCGGATGGGAATGTCCCCTGTCGTTTTTTTGCTGCACCAAGGATCGATTGGTAATAAAATGACTTTAGCAGCTTCACTTTCCAGAACACTTCAGATAAAGGCAGGGTGGCCACGGGAAATATATATTTCTTCATCAACCCTAGTTCAAGCCAGTTTAACTTATTCTTGAAGCCGGGGTATGAATTTTTATTCGGCCACCCAAAGACAAGTTTAGCCCCTTCCTTCGCGGCAAGCTCATAGGTCATTTTAGCCAGCTTAATGAATAATCCTCTGCCACGGTAGTCAGAATGAGTCATGGTATCCGCTGATTGTACTGCGATCACATCCTTCCCTTTGATGGTCATTGGTACTGGTAACACAGCGTAATGTGCTGCCGGCTTATCTCCATCAAACGCAAAATATCCGATATATGACATTCCGAATTCTTCGGTATCATACTTATTCCTGATTTTGTCTATGCCTATCCTGACACCAAAACACTCCTGAAATAACCATTGAAAATCCTCAAAGTGATCGGGTCCGATCCTTTTAAAGGTCAATGAAGTACTTTCTTTTGTTTCAAGAGAAACCATCTTTGCTGAAACTTTTGTACAAGTGAATGATATTGGAATAATAGTTTGTTGTAGAACTGATGCCGTGACGGGGCAGGATACTTTGATCTTCTGAATCGCCTGGCAATAAATATCTCACGGCGCATAAATTTTCATATCCCGCATCCAGACAATATTTCTTGATTCTCTCATCATAATTACCATCGGGAAAAGCAATAGAGACAACTTTCTTATTTATAGCCTCTTCTAGGATCTCCCGAGATTTGGTTATTTCAGAAAATGCATCTTCCGGTGGAATCATGGCAAGGTTATAATGATGATGTGCGTGGGACGCGATTTCTACATATTCGCAATCTGCCATTTCCTTTATCTGGGCCCTGTTTAGCAATTTCCATTGGGTTTTATCAACCCTTGTCAGCAGCTCATCAAAACTAAATTTCTCTCTCACAAAGTCGATAAAATTTGTTCTACTGTCGTAGCCCATATGCTTTATGTAATCACTGAGGTATTGATGTTTCTCATTATCTCTCCAATCATATCCATATGGGGTAAAATGATACCCCCCATGGCTTATGGTTCTTCCCGATTCAACCCTGAGAACATCACAAAGGTCCGGCCACAATATGGCGTTTTCCTCTTCCAGGCATACAGAAGACACAAAGAATGTTACCGGAACCTGATGCTTCTTTATCAAAGGAAAAGCATGAGTAAAGTTATTCTCAAAACCATCATCAAAGGTTATAGCAATAGTATCTCCAGAAAACGGCTGACCACTGCGATATGCTTTGAACATCGTATCCAAGGAAACAATTCTAAAATTTTTCTTTAAATATTCGAGGTGCCGGTCAAATCGTGTTTCTGAAATATGTCTACCGTTATAACGCAACCCTCCGTCATTATTAACACCATGATACATCAGCACCATACCTCTTCTGCCATCCTTGTATAAAAGCTTATGGATACCTGTTTCATAGACAAGAGGAAACACCAAATTGCGTGCAATCCATTTAGCTGGTGTCATTTGAAAGTCGATTGTTGATATATTAGCAAATATCTACAAATTCAAAATACGGCACGAATAAATATCGGCACAGGGAACCATGTTGTTTCAATAGTATTGAAACAACATCGTGATTTTGCGATTACCTTACAAATATAGGTTAGATGAATATTCTATTTCTCACATTCTGGTATCCAACCCAAGAGTTACCCGGTAAAGGTATTTTTATTCAGGAACAGGCTATCACCATTGCAAAAACGGGTGTAAACATTCATGTTGTTCACGTTTGCATCCAAAAAGGTTCCGGGTTATTTTCTATTGAATACCGAAGTGAAACAGTAGCTGATCTGCCTACAACAAGAATAATTATCAGCTCTATGCTGTGGAAGGGTTACTACTACTTTAGTCGTTTCTTTTATAAAATTGTTGAACGAAGGGTGTTTAAACTGGCGGAGGCAGGAAGATTTGATATGATCCATTCTAACGTTGTCTTCCCTGCCGGAATCTTCGGCGATCGGCTTTCGAAAAAAATGGGGATCCCTCACATTATTAGTGAACACTGGTCAGGCCTGAACAAGTTTTTTACCACCCATCTGGATAAGAATAGGGGGCGTCAGGCGTATAATCGAACTGCTGCAATCTTAGCTGTTTCTGATTTCCTGAGAGAAGCAATAAAACCATTCGTAAATGATCCGGCAAAAATTTCCATTGTCCCCAATGTCGTGCCCCAGGAGACATTCCACTTCAAAGCTAAAAAACCTGACACTGATAGACCCATTCGTTTTATTGCGGTAGCAAATTGGACCAGGGGAAAGGTTCAGTTCAAATTCCCGGAACTGGTTATCCAGGCTATAGGTAACATTCACAAAAGCCACCCCGGTTATAAAATTGAACTGGAGTTCATCGGATCCGGAAATATGATCGATGCAATGAAAAAACAGGCAAGCGACCTTGGGATCAAAGCCATATTCTCAGGGCAAAAACCCAAAAGCTATATTGCTCAGAAAATGCAATCTTCGGATTTTCTTCTGCACCCTACACTTTATGAAACATTCAGTGTGGTCATTGCCGAGTCACTAATGTGTGGCCTTCCTGTCATCGCATCTGAGGTAGCTGCCATTCCTGAATTAATCAACGAAGAAAATGGTGTACTCACAAAAAATGATGTCCCGTCATGGGAATCCGCAATCCTTCAGGCAATGACCAGAACCTTCGACAGGGCAATGATCGCAAGTACAGTAGCTAACAAATTCAGTCAGAATTCTGTTGGTCATCAAATTAGCAGCATTTATACGAGTGTATTAGAAAGGATAAAGTAGTTAGTTATGCGTGCGTCCCAATCCTTAAATAGCAATCATAGTAAAAACATGCAGATAAATAAATATCTTTGAATGATGGGTATCACTTGACTGTCATTCTTGTATATCAGATATCATCTAGTCGTCATCCTAAAAACATGATATGAAAGACATTGTTCTCTGCATGCTTTTTTTGCTTGTCCAGGTAGTAAACGGACAAACAACGGTGTCGATTATTGCAGATTACGATGCTGCGATTGGATATCATGACAATTACAATACCGCAAATAATAATTATGGTGATGCTGTTCAAAATCCTGCATACATCATACCCGGAGCCTCGGGAGGATTAAACGAGAACCGGGCATCGATCCACTTTGATCTTTCAGGAATACCAAATGGGGCAACCATAACCAGTGCTAATCTGAATTTGTATGCCTTAGGACCTGTTGGTACATTACCCGGTCATACAGGACAGAACAACAGCGCCTTGTTACAAAGAGTCACACAAAATTGGCAGGACAATACCGTTTCATGGAATTCACAACCGACCACGACCAGTCAAAATGAAGTAACACTGCCTGTGTCCACCAGCTCGGTGCAGGATTATCCGCCATAGATGTGCGATCGTTGGTTCAGGATATGTACTCAGGCGACAATTTTGGTTTCCTGCTAAGGCTTGTTGATGAAACTCCGTCCAATGCTCTATTGTTCTGCTCCATAGATGTCGCAGATAGTACAAAACATCCCACACTGGAAGTTTGTTATGCAACGGAAAGTGGGATATTCGGAAACGAAAAAGATGTTGAAGAACTGAGTATATTCCCGAATCCGTCTACCGGTGGTATTTCTGTAAAAATTCCTTCTAACTTTCATAACGAAAATAATACCGTTCTGGAAGTGTACACCATATCCGGAGTGCGTGTTCAATCAATTCAGGTAAGTCGTGATAGGGTATCCATTGATCTGTCAAATCTGCAACCTGGTTTTTACCTTGTTAAAGTAATCTCAAACAAAGGGATAGCCATTGGCAGAATTGAATTGATCACTCAATAAATACAATATCACCCGCTATTCTCGAGGATGATCTAAGTCGCACCATCAATAGATGCTGGATGAATGAGTCATGCGTCTACCCGCTGAATCCATACAATCTCCCAGCCTTTGTATTAAACCATTCCGAAATAAATTACTATGGTTATCTTTAATCGGGATTTGAAGGTGCTTATGGATTGACAAATACTTACCCAAAGATGCTACAACTGATTTACAGGATCATATATTCCGAGAACATAAATTATGTTTTAAGAAATATTAATAAACTTCTGAGTCCCTTTCTTCCCAATTCGATACGGATACCGCCATCCGGAATTATCAAAGCGAAGAACAGCAACGGAAATAGCATTAAATTCAGCTTAAATCAAAGTTCAGGGTTCGGATCGGTTATTTTTTGGGATGGATACCAAACCTTTGAGTATACCGCCATCTTTATAAAGCTCATTAAGAAAGTTCACTCATTTTATGATATTGGTGCTAACCTCGGGTATTACACATTAATTGCCGCATCCGAGAACAGTGGTATCCGAATTGTATGTTTCGAGCCGGCTACAGGTCCGGCATTTTACCTGAACCGCAATATTACCATTAATGGCATATCCAATATTACAGTGGAAGCAATTGCCCTATCAAACATTGAAGGCACCATCGATTTTTATGAGATTCGCAATAAAAAATACAAATTCCTGGAGCACTGTCTGGCTGGAGAAAGTAACGCGGGAAGCATAACGACCGGCAGAAATTTTCACATCTCGAAAGTCAGGACTACTACCCTGGATCAATACGTTGCAACAAACAACGAACGGGAAATAGATCTTATTAAAATGGATACTGAAGGAACAGAACATCTCATTCTATCCAAATCGACAATGGTATTAACCCAGATGAAACCCATAATTATTTGCGAGACCTTATTTAATGTGATCGAAGAACAGCTGGAAGAAATCATGACTGGTTTTGGATATGAGTTTTATAATCACATTGGAACGGGCTTAAAAAAGGTAACCTCAATCAAGAGAACACAGGATGACGGCGTAAGGAATTGTTTTTTTGTTCATCCAAGCAAAAAACACCTTATCGAGGAATTTATTAGTGTTGAATAACGGATTCAAAAAACTTTGGCACTGGCATACCCCTTCACTCAATGGGTACGATGTACAACACACGACCATCAGGACCAATCCCATACCGGCACACGACCCAGATCATCCGTCTCAAACGAAAACCGTGTGGTTCCGATCTGCAGCCCGATATCCTCCAATACAAATTCAAACCTTCGGGACTTTTGCAGTGAAGCCTTTGGGAAGGCCAGCAGCATTTCAGTGCCGCCGGTCATGCCATACATGCGGGGATAGATAAAATCCGCCAGATGCACAGTATCCTTATGATCTGATATGATGTAAACGAAACGCCCCATATCGAAAGACAATCGTTCAATCATTTGTGTAAATACAGTGCGGTCGGACAGACTGGCATGAGCCACTTCTTTGTTGTTGACGGACATACTCAGGATGAAGTAATGGAAATCCGAATAAGGTGCACGCGCTGAATCGATGGCTTCCTGCGTGATCCGCTCCCGGTCCCTCAGGTCCCGTTCCACCAACAGGTCCACCGGGCGGTAGGTCAGACTGATCCTTGCATTTCCCACTTCACGTTGTTTGGTAAGACCGTGTTCCGCATCCCGGAGATATTCCTGAAGTTCCTGCTTCGTCACGGTATCTCCGGAACCACAGGAAACCAACAATACACATCCTGCAAACAGGAAACCGATCAGCGAAAAGTATGCTGTAAAAACCCGGCCTGGCAACCACATGACCGGAAGACTACCCCACACGCGAGGCAACTTTAAACCTTAGACCTTGAACCTTAAACATACCTATTCCTCCCCGTTCAACATTTTCAGCACCTCATCGGTGACATTGATGGCCTCATCCGCATAGACCACGTTTCCCATATTTGTGGCGCCCATGATGATGCGGTAGTGATGTTCCTTGCCCCAGTCCTTGATAAGGGTGTTCATTTGCTGGATCACCTCGCCCTGGTATTTTTGTTCTTCCTCACGGTATTTCTGTTGCATGGCTTCGGTGTATTGGCGGTATTGCTGATCTTTGGTATTCAACAATTCTTCCATCAGTTTCAACTCACTTTCGGATAATGAGGCACGTTTCTTCTCATACTCCTGAAGTTTGCGCTGCATTTCAGCGCCCAGGGTATCGACATTGTCCTGCCATAATTTAGCCTTTTGTTCAAAGGCGGCGCGGGCTTCTTTCATGGCCTTGTATTCCAGGACCAGGCGGGTATTCTCCACGTATGCTATTTTATCACCTGAAGTAAATCCGAAGAAATATAAGGATGTCGACAGCAAAAGTGCGGCGACGCTTAACGTGAGGGTTACTTTGTTCATCATTGCATGGTTATTCTATGGTTGCCGGCCAAAGTTATACTTATAATCACTCACCTTGACAAAGCCCCCGGTCTCACCTGCCTTATCGGCAAACTCCCTTTTCACCTCCACCAGGCGACCGGCGGGATCATAGCGGTATGTGGTGGCGAAGTTCTCGTTATCAAGGGTAGCCACAACCTGGCCTGTGAGTTCATCGTAAACCGTAGACGTCATCGGTGCATCAATGGGACGGAAGCGGAAATCATCAAAGTAGGCCGCCTTGCTTCCGGGATTCCAGAGATAGACGCGTACATCGTCATGGGCATTGCCTCCCGAGGATACATAATTGGAAGGGATGGCCACATCCAGGTTCAGCAGGTACCAGTCGCCGGCCTTGATGGCATTGGTTGAGCTTTTGGAAATGCTGAACGGTGTCTCCCCGTTAGGTGCATTTGTACCGCTGACGTGCACGACCAATGTTGCCTCATCGGGGCTGTTCTTATGCACCCAAACGCTGGCGCGGTAAGTGCGGCCCCGCTCAATATTATCCGTATTACCGGGGGTATATTTGACAATGTATGCAGGGCCATATTGTCCGGCGGACACCTTCGCAACATAGCTACCGGTGTGTGCCAGTACTTCGCGTGTATTGCGCATCTGGCCGTTGGTGATCTCGCTGTCGAAGAGCGTGACGCCGGTGGCGGGGCTGTATGATTGCTCAAAACCGGAGGAGGCCATACTGTTATAATCAGCGCCCGCGGCAGAAGCAACCATATGAATTCCCGTGGCATCCAGGCGGGTGGAAGCGTAATTGCCATTGATATCCTTCACTTCCAGAGGATGCGAATAATGATTGTAGCGGGTGATCTCACTGGCTACGAGCCAGCCTTTGGCTTCGTTGGCGACTTCCTCTCCGGGCGTCCAATCAAAGTCATCGGCGCCGGTATAGCCGTTGATATCCGCCACCCCGGTATTGGATGCATTCATGAGGAGGCCCTTGCGTTCGTCGTCCAGCAATGATTTATATATATAGCTTTTATACTTGCGCCATACGGGCGTTTGGGATGCAGAAGTTCCTTTGTCCTCGTAGGCTTTCTTGCTGGCATTGTATTCCCGGTAATTCCATTCATCATTCCAGGTCTGGACGGAGGCGGCAATGGGCTTCCACGCCCCATCCACTTTGGTGTAGAGGTACTGGGCACCTTCCTGGGTGAGCATATTCTTGTTGTTGATGTCATCCACTTTGGAACCCATTGCATCATATATTTTGTATGCCGGCACGGACATGGTCTTGTACTCATCCCCGAAGGAATTCCTGTACTCCGTTTCCAATACATTGCCCGTCAGAAAATCATAGGCCGTGTTGGTGATGGTTTTGGACTGACCTTTTTCGGTAAGGATAACGGATTGAAGGATTGATGGATACGTAACCTTGGTTGTGCGTAAGAATTTATCAGCTGCTGACCAGTGCGTTTCACCATCCTCTGTATACTGATAACGTACACGGTCGCAAAGTAACGTGCTCTCAGTAAATTGCCCGATATAATCATACTTTGCCAGATCACTTTGCTTCCCATCCCAATAATTGTACTTTACGCTTTTATAGGTATTGCTCCGTTTATCAAGTTCCTTTACCTCCTCCAGCTGACCTATACGTGATGTGTAATTTTTTATTATATGACTGGCAACCGTGACACTACCATTGGTTAACTCAGTACCGTAAGTCTTGGTATACAGTTTGAGCATTTCATGATGCGGTACAGCAAACGTATATTCGCTTCTTGTCAGATAATCATTCTCATCATCACCTTCAAACTGTCCTTGAAGAATGTCCACATATTGATACAATACGGGTGTTTGAGGACAATCATAAAGGTCATAGATTTCAAGATCTTCTCCTCGGTCAAGCTCTGATTCCATGGAACATACGCCAGAACTCACCCCATCCGACCGATGATTCTGGGTATATATATACCGTGTCTGGCTCTCATGTCCTTCGGTATTACTCGCTGTAATTTTGGAGACCCTTAAATCCCCGCCGTACTTTTTCTTAGGCGTAATCAAAATATAGGAAGAATACGGGAAGTTCACCGTTTTATTCGAACAATCAATAGCATCACTTATCTTGAAGTAATCATTTCCAACCTCGGTTACGGTTTGATTAACCACAAATGATTGAGGCAAACCATGGTTACAAGTTGCGAATGCATGAACTTCAATTTCATCTCCAGCCTCCAGCAAACCGTCTTTTAAGTCTCCATATGCCGAATAAAAGACGGTCTTTGTCTTATTATTATAGTTACTCGCATTCAGGGGAACTTTGATCTTAACCGGATAGCCACTCACCTGGCTGTAGGTGTCGCGCTCATAGTCGATTTCAACAGTTGAGCCCAGCGGAGTTTCTATCTTTGTCAGTGACCATGCTATTCCTGCATTTTCCGGATGTCTTCCTTCCATGTGGTTCTCTCCGGAGGGCTTATACATTCCCCAGGCATCATAGTGGTTCAGTCGATAGTTCGGATTTTCACCACTGTAATAGAATTTATAAGCAGGCATGGCCCGGACATCCTTTCTGCCATAAACTTTCACCTCTTTTAAAGTAAGTTTACCATCTTTCCCTGTATATGTAGGTAAGGTTCCGTCCATCCATGAACGATCTGCCGTATTCAGGTCAAATGAATTCAGTGTTTCTTTGCATAATGAATAGTCCATTTCAAACTCTATCCTGCTCAATTGGTTGTATCTGAGAAAGATTCTAATGTCCGAAGTAATATCTTCGCTATCCAACACATAATCGAAGGTATCTCCATTTTCAATCTTGCTGTTATTCTCGGCCCCCACCGCCCAGTGTAATCCTTTTCCTCCATCACCAACTTGTGTCAGCAAGTGGTAGTCCTCGTTTCTAAGAACAATAACTTCTTTTAGTTTAAGACTTGACGAAGGAAGTAATATCTCAGGATAATCATATTTTGAACTGGACGCAGCGTTAATATTCGGGTTAATATCGGGCTGATATATATTATAACTCCCTCTGCCATCTTTTCTTAAATCTTTAATAAACAGTGCGGTATGACTACGGGTTGAGATCGTATTCAGGTAGTAGGTTTCTTTTAATCCTGTGGTATAAGAAGCCCCATCCGACGTATTCGTAAAACCCCAATAAGGGAACCTCCATTTGTATTGTGAAGCAAACCTGCCATAGTCCAGTTTAACCCAATAACCCCAATCATGTTCATCAATATAATGGTTGGCATCCTTCTTAAGCAACCCACCTCCCCGATCAACAAAATCGGGTCCGGTGATGGCCGTGAGTAACCACGTCACCGCATAAGGTTCATCCATAGAAACCGTTGAGAAGCTACCATCACCTGTGCCTTTTTTTGATAACGAATGTTGCTTTACATTATATACAGGCAGTGAATAGTGGAACACCATGCCATCTTCCCTGGTTATCGAAAAGCCACCGATACCTGCGACCGGAAGAGACTGTCTGAACTCTTCTCTTGTTTGCTGTTGTCCGCTCATATAATGCTGATCGTTCTCCGGGGGAAGGAAGTCCACAAAACCCGTGAGATCGACCAATTGTACGGCATATTCGGACGCTATTTCCTTATTGGTAAAATAACTTATATGCCTTGCGCCGGCCAAATGCCTGTTTTTTAACCCCTCGGCAGGAGCGCGATCTGGTTCTGCCTGATAACCATTGTATACGTATTCATCTCTGATTTTATAATTTCTTATGTTGGGCCTAGTACCTGCAGGATCGTTAATGGCATATGCAATACCTGAAAAATCGTCATCGGATTCCACAAAGCGTGTATCATACGTTTCTTCATGTGCACTTCCCGCATGATATCTGTAAGCATTAGCCACCTCGCCGACGTACTTGAACTGTACAGGATTTTCCCAGAATTCCAAGCCACCGTAAAAATTCTCCTCCTTAAACTTCACCGGCTGATACCTGCTGATATCCAATGCCTGATTAGGGAATGCCAGGGTTCCTATATCCAGTCTGTATGGTGTAATCGAGCCGCTGATTCCACCACCCATTACATTATAATTATCATACGCAATGCTCGTTGGAGTATAGGACTTATGATAAGAATCCTCCACGGTCATATGCATATCGCTGGCTTCAAAACTTCCAAAAGGCTTGGCAGGTTCGTAGTCAGAGTCAAAACGTTCGCCCCGGTGTATATAGGTACTGGGAGTCTGCGCATTCGGTGCTGCAATATGCGTTCCGAGGTACATGGAACCCTTCATGGTATGATCCGCTTTCAGGTTCAGATAGTACTTCCAGTCACTCAAAGAAAAGAAGGGCGGATTCCTCGTGCTCGATTCGAATTTCCATCCGTTCATGTTGGCTATATTGGATGTTCGGCCTGACATGAGAGAGTTCAATCCCATCCCGGTAAACTCACTTACTGCCAAACCCATAACTTCACTTGTTATCGCTGCAGAGGTTGTTGCGCCAGCTGCTACCGTGGCTGCCGCAGAAGCTCCGGCAGATAATACCGTCATAGCTGCCATTGCTATACCCACGGGATCCACCTTTACACCTTCATCATTCAATGTTACACCCACCAAAGTCAATCCGGCATCGTTACCGAATCCGACCCTGACCAAACTTCCCAGGCCTATTGAAACGCCTGTTCCTTCTTCGGAATGGTTAGTGAAAGTAAAGAGGGGCATCGAAACAACCGAGCCATTTGCACCCGGATCCCATGCCGTAACCAGTTGCCGTTCGGTGACTGCATCATCCGGATACTGAGAAATATTTCTTACAATAGCTCCGGGATTGAGGCTCCAGCCTAAGCCCACCCAGGATGCTTCCTGGTTTGTCTGAATACCTCCGTGATATGACAAGGGCATAGAGAAACCTCCTTCAGGTCCGGGTACAAATACGGTGGGTATAGACCATGTGAAGTTACCGGTTATCAGGTTGACCATATCCGAAGAGCTATTACTCTCGTAATTTGCGTATTCCTGTTGATGCATATTGTTGGTAAGTGCCAGGGAGACGGTGGGGGCTACGGCCGCTTCGGTCATGACCAGAGCAAAGGCAACCGCCAGGATACGGCGAATAAAACGAGGTATGATCATATTACTTCAGGGATTTTCAGGAGTTCGTTTATCTGCTTTCTTGTTATTGTCTGAAGCGCTTATAAAATGAATGAGCGATGCCATGGCCACACCGAAAGCGGCGATGCCGAACAATACCCTTGCGGTTTCCTGTCCATCTGAAACAGACTGCATGGACATATCCCCCGGAATAGCGGCATATGACCCACTCAACGCGCTGGACATGATCAGCCATGTATTGGCGGTCTTTCTTTGTTTTTGTGCTTTAATACGGTAGTCCTCAGCACTCATCCCGCTCTTATCACGCACAGGCAGGTCCTGCGCCGCCTGTGCGGTATCTGCTACCGTGGAAGGGATGGTTGCCGGGGTATCATTCTGGGCGTATGCAAAGGATACCGTCAGCATAAAAACCGGAACAAAAACACGTATGCTATTTCCTATATTCATTGCTTCAATAGTGCTCATTGTTAAAAACCGGGGCACTCTCAGGTTTCAATGGTAACATCAGCATAGTTAATTATGTATATACTCTTCTTTTTTTGTTATTTAATTTGTCCATTCATCACTAGCGTTTGGCGCGGATTGCAAATCCGCGCCAGCGTAGGGTTTTTCGTCTTAACGATTCGCACTTTGACACCTATATACTGCCCCATCAAAAGTGTATTCAAAATATAACACCCCATACCTCTCACCCACAACTAATTTTTCGAACAATGGTGCCACTGATGCAGCAGTTTGACCTATTAAATATTGATTGCTCGAACTATCACTATGATTTGTCTTATTTTTATACACTTGTTCAAACCCTTTAAGATCGTATAAATGCAAAGTATCCTTCAAAGCATAATCATAAATAATGCTATTCTTTTCAAGCAAATGATATCGAAGATAGGGTACTGCTAAAAGTTCGGTTTTCTGTTCAGGATTATTAAAATCAAATAAGCGCAAAGGGCTGTTAACAGTAAAACCAGGAGGTACACCAATAGCATCTCTAAACTCAACGACATTATTATTAAGACGAAGAAAGTAGGTTGTACCTATGCTATCAATGTAGTCACTCAAAACAGCTGAAGTATCTAGTGCATATCTAAATTCTATAGTATTTCCAAAACGGAATGGATACCAAACATCCCCTCCCAACAACATAGGTTCTTTAGACAAATACAGGGGCATTTCTGTTATTTTCAGTAAATCCTCACTACCAGCTCGTGGAACAAAAACATAACAAAGACAAGTTTGCTGTTCCGGCATCTGCGGAAATGGTCTTTGAATATTATTTGAATTTACCGATGGTACCCCGAGCATTATAATGTAAAGCAAAAGATATCGCATCATACTTATCGATTAAATGGTTGCATTAACAGCAATTATTAATAAATCTTTATTTATCTATATTTAGGTAAATTCTGAACTTTAACAATTCTTCTCGGCTGGGTTAACAATATCGTTTTCCCCAAGACATAATGGACCTGCTTTGAGATCACTTTACTAATAGGTTCAGGTGATGCATTCCAGGTTAACAATTGTGTAAGCTGATTGTAAGCCTTCGAGCCAGCATCAGTTAGTGTAGCCAAATCACGGGTTTCCTTTAACAAATATCCATCAGGTGATCTTGCTATTCCATGATTACCATATGCATTATGCCCAAGCGTCTCTGTCTCAGCCACCGTTCTGTTTCTATCTTCCCAGAAATTGGAGAAGACATGGGCATCTAGTTCATGTGCCAAAACAAAAGTTACAAGGAGAGCTTGATACTTTGCATCTTTCTCCTCCAAAAAATTACTACTAACTCTGATAAGGTGATACTCTTGATCACTGCGTATCTCTGTATTAAATCCACCAACAGTACGAAAGTGTTCCTCTGTTCCAACTGGTAAATTTAGTGTACTTCCAGCAGTTCCTATTACACCAAATTTAATATAGATATGCTTTGTAGGACTCGTCATATACTCCCTTAATTTGCCTATATTAGCTCCTGGGAGTTGACTATATAAATTTATTGCATTCAATAGTAGTTCTTCATTCCCACCAATTATATGAATATATCTTCCATCCCCGTCAACTCCCGCAATCGGCACATTCCCCATCCCCACATACGGGCTATGAAACTGCTTTGCCTGATCCGGGTTCATCCATCTTCCCAACCGGCTATCAAAACCGCGGTATTGGAAGGCTCCCATCTCCACCCCACTTTCCGCTTCCCCTTCCTGGCCCTGGTAGGTGTAGCGGTAACCGTTATCATAGCTGTGTTCGGCACCCGGCATCACCATGCCAAAGGGATAGTAGTCCGCAATGCTTAAGATCTCCGCCGTGTAACCCTGGGTACCCAGGCCGGGGCCGGTGATAAGCAGGTTGTCAAGATAGACCTCCGATGGATTGGCCGATGAGTTCACGAACTTGATGCGTGTGGTCGTGGTCAGAGCGGTAAACGTCATCTCATTCACGCCATCCGTGATCGCATGGTAACCTAAGATATCCGTGGAGGCGCCGCATTTGCGTGGTTCTATGCCAATGACACCGGAAACCATGTCCGCATCCAGGCGGATGATATACTCCTCACCCACTTCCGTTGATATCGAGAAATGAATACCTTCAAACACAGGAGTGATGACCAGATCCATGCGCTTACCATCCGGGCCATCCACCAGATCCGCCGTCACACCGGAACCTGATGCCCAGGTTCCATCCACACAAATGCCTGCTTCTTCATCAATCCCTTCAAAATCTTCAAAATAGAATTCCTCGTCTTCCTGTTTCTCGCCGCTCACCGTCACCCGCACATTGCCCAGGTGGTCCGTCAGTTCATACACATACACCTCAAGCCCTACATCATAAATACCCAACCGGCCAGAACCATAGAGCGAGATCTCCGTTTGTTCCAGATCACCTCCGTCACGTTCATAAATGGCCAGGGTGTTGCCGCTTGCATCACGGGCATACCAGGTGTATTTCGGACCGCTGTGATCTGTCTTCAGAATACGGAAGCCCGTTTCATCATATGCATAGGTCACCTTCGGGGAGGTGTGAGAGGCATCATTGTAAACACCTGTCACCTGTCCGGCAAGGTTGTAGGTATAGTAAAGTCCTTCTTCCAGGTCTTCGGCCAGCTGGCCTATATCATTATAAACATAGTCTGTACCGCTATGTTCGTCATCATAGTCCATGGAATAGTTGCCTGCCGTCACCGGATCGTCCACCTTCTGCAAGCGGTTGCCCGTGCGGGTCTGACCATGCAGGTCAAAGGTATTGTAGTGGTAGGTGAACTCGTCCATGCTTTGGGTGCCTCCGTAGCCGTTGCGGTTCAGGGTTTGCAGGTTGCCGTTCTTGTCGTAGGTGATGTTCCACACCTTGTAGTTGTCCGTGCCTGTTTTCATTTCGGTCGCCTGATCAAAGGTACCGAAATCCGCGCCGGTAATCCAGTAGCGGTGGTCATAGTTGTAGGAGTACATCCACTGCTCACCCGTCGGCGGGGCAGCGCTGGCGTAGGCATTCTGCCAGCGTTGCGATTTGATGTTGCCGTTGTAATAGCTGACGTCGGAGCTCAGGCCGCTGACCAGATCGGTGTAGCTGCGTTGGTAGTCGTTGTCGTAATAATCCAGCGCCATACCAAAAGCATCCTTTCCGAAAGCTGCGTGTTCACCTCCGTAGCCATCACGCCCGGGGTCTTTTCCGGCATCCAGATCAGGATGGTTGATGGCTTTCAGCCAGCCGTTGATGTTGTAGGTATAGTCGATGCCCTGGACATCGCCGCCCAGTTCGGTGCGTTTGAGCGGACCGTGCACATAATAGGCATAGGTCGCTTCCGCATGGTCACCCAGGCTGGCGCCATATTGGTCATAGCGCCGGGATGCCACTTCGCTGAGGCGGTTGTCCTTATCGTATTCATAGAGGTGCACGAAACGTTCGTTGTCCGTACCTGAGCTCTCCTGCTGGTATTCCACCTCGCTCACCGTTCCGGAGCGGTTGTACGTATAGTTGGTGGTCAGCAATTTGTGACCGGTACCGGAAGTTGTCATGCCTTCCACCTGTTGGGCTGTCCATTCCACACGGCCCTGTTCATCATAGCTGTACCATGTGGTGGACAGGCCTTCCTTTTCTGTTTTGGAGACCTTGCCCAGAAGGTAGCGTTGGCTGTATGTGCTTCCGAGTTCCGTATTCACAGATGCGATGCCGGCATCGTCCGCCACATCAAAAGTTGTGGTGATCACTTCGGAACAGTAGCTGTCGTTCAGTCCGTCAAGGACTTCCAGCACGGAGGCATCCGTTGCGGCGGTACACGGACTGCAACCTCCGGGTGCACTGTGTTCCCCCTGATGGTTCTGGAAGTAGACACCCGCACCGGATGAAGGAGATTCATATTCACCTGACTCCACCAACCGGCCGAAACGATCGTAGCTGAAGTAGGTAAACTTATCTTCAGAAGCCTGACGGGCATCCTGTGAGAAACGGATCTGTCCGTCCCTCCGGTACACGAATTCCGTTTTCCCTTCATCGGGTGTCACGGAAGACAATTGCTGGCCCAGGGAATTGTACTCAAAATGCGTGGCCTGGGCATGTTGCGGCAGGCCGGGGATGTTATGCACCGAGGCATTCAGAGACAGTTTCATACCGTCCAGCAGATCGTAGTCGAAGGTTTCAAGTTTTCCACCGATGGTATAATCAAACTCCTTCATAGAAACCACTTTTACATAAACCTGGGTGGTGGTTTCCATCAGGTCCTGATCGATGACAGCCCATTCAACGGCAGCGGTGTTGGTACCGAGGCTATTGGGATCACTCCGGAAGGTCCATTCGGGTGTTTTACCTTCATGGTGATAGGCGTAAAAGACGAGGTCATCCCGGATAAGTGCACCCTGTGCATCATTGCAGTACAGCGCCACCTCGATCTCATACTTGGGCCCTTCCGGTATGGGTTTGTCAGCACCGCAGGCCAGGCACCACTCACCACTTCCACGGTCAATGGCAATGGCTTCTTTGCCCCATGCCCCCATGCGGGAACATTTGTTTTCCGCATCACTGATGGCCGCCGCCTCACTACCGGTGAAGCACCAGGCACCCGGACCGCAATCACATCCCGGATCAGGTCCCTGGGCCAGCGGATCATCTTCATCTATAACCCCGAAACCGGTCACATCCGAAGGGACTGTATTCACCGTGGTCGTGCCGAAGGCTAACCTGCCGGAAGTGAGTCCGGGGTTTTGCGGATCGGATATGACCACGTTGGATTTGGACAGGGTCACGACCAGGTTGGCAAACGAACTTCCGGACGGATCAACGGCAGTGGCAAGATCCAGTGTAAAACCGGCAGCCTGTTTGTTGCTGACTCCCCACATACCACTGCCGGCATTAAAACTTTCGCTTTTCTTCCGCTTGCTTACCACAACGGATTTAGGGTCATAAGTATCATCGATGCCAATAGGCGGAATGATGGAGGACAGACGACCGGCCCGGTCATAATAGTAAGCGGTGAAGTCGTGGTAGTTCAGGTTGTAGGTCACCGGAAGCGCACCGCTGTAGTCGTTGTAATCCGTTACATGAATGATGCGGTAGAAGCCGGGGTCGAGGTATGGTTTTCCGCCGCTGAAGTTCACGGATCCGTTGACCTTCACGAGCTCATCGGTTTCCAGGTCAAGGATGTTGTAGATAAGATCCTGGCCGGAAGTCAGCTCCAGCGACGACTCGCAACCTTCCGGCAGGTGAATGTCGATGCAACGCTTTCCTTTCTGGAACGACTCCTGTACTTTCTGTGTCCGTACGTTGGCGCCATCCACACTGCCGCTGCGACAGGCAGCCACCATTTTGCCGTCATAATCGGTGAAGCTCACCGTTTCGATGCCGTTCGGGTCCACGGAGATATGCTTCATCACCTTGTAGGTTGCCTGGAAATTCCCGGCCACCGGCGTGCCGTGGGTATCGAAGTAATCTACGGTCCACCCGTTGGCATAACCGAAGACATAGTGCAATTCACCGGAAGCGGGCATGGAGAAGGCCACACCTTCACGTCCCTTACCCATTCGCAACTCATCGCCTACTGCCGAGACCCGTTTGACCTGGCCCGGGTTGTTGTCATCATATTCCACCCGGGAATACGGATAGCTGCTCACATCCACGTGGGACTCCAGGGTGTTGTTATCGCTGTAGTACCACCCCAGTGTACCAATATCAAAAGCACTGCCCCGAACGGCCCTCGGGTTGTTCACCGTACCATAAGTGCCCGCCTGGGCAATATGATCATCGGAATTGTCGAAGTCATTCGTATTGTACTTACCTCCGTCCGGGTTTACCACGAACTTTTGCTTGTAGCACAGATGGCTGCTGTTGATCGGAGCCGGCAGTGTTTGTCCCACTCGACGCCCCAGGTCATCATACATCGGTTCGGCAGCCAGTACCACATTCTCAGTCATATTCTTAACCAGCCCCTGAATGGGTCTTCCCATATAATCGCTGATACTTTTCGATTCTGCGATCACATTGCCCTGGCCGGTTCCATAGCCGTTGAAGAACCGCGAAGAAGACCAGTTCATATCCAGGTTGCATGGAGGGAATGCCGGACCCGGTGTTTCATACCCACCGATCGCCCCCACTTCAGCGCCATCATTGAACAGATGAATTTGCACGTGAAGCACCAGGTCGGTGTTAGGATAAGAATTGTAAAATGCCTCTCCGTTGTTTCTGTATACCACTTCACTGCCTATGCGTTCGATGCTCAGCACATCGCCGGCTTCCGCTGTGGCCATCAGGCCCAGGTTTATACCGGCCTCCATCACAAACACCTCACCACTGTCGATCAGGATGGCATGATCCAGGCTATCGTAAGGTGCACCGGATTGTGAAAGACCGAAAATATATGTATCCGTTTCGGTGGTCATGGAGAATTCCGCATAGCCGTCGCCACCGCTGTCGATGGAGTCTTCAGAAATTGCGTATGCATCCGTCCAGTCGCCATCCGTACCCGACTTTGTAATGTCACCATCCACAATACTCACGTTGGCGGAAGAGGCCCAGGTAAACAAATGCCATGTGGTATCCGACAGAAGCGTAATGGGGCATGTTCCGCCGTATGAAGACAGCTCACCGGCAACAAGGGAACGCACTTCCACATTGTAAGAATAACCGTAAGACCAGCCTGAAACGCTATCCAGCGGCAGGATACCTGCACCCGTGGTATCCGTATACAGTTCATCAAAGGCCAGGTCTGTATTGTAAATATGAAAATCGTATTCCGTGGCACCGGTCACCGGCTCGGCATAGACCGCATCGGTGGTATCCAGGTTCACGGCGTAGCAACCCTCTGCATCCAGCGAAGTGACCGGAATATCGGCCAGCATGGCGATGGTGCATGCGGCACCCCAATCGGACGTATCCGCACCTGAGACCACCTTCACATACACATCATAAGCGTTGCCATAACCGAGGTCTTCGATGTCACCCAGTACGAGGCCGCCTCCGACACTGTCGATGTAAGTGAACAATTCCGCCGTGGCCGAGTCCTCGAGCTCGAAGAGGTAGCGGGTGGCCCCGGCGATCTCATCCACCGAGAGCACATTATCCAGTGAAAGGTCGCGTTTACTGCAATCGGTGGATGTAAGTGTGGTGGACGGCACCTCATCCGGTGTCCGTATTTTACATGTATCACCCCAGGCGGAAGTATCGCCGGCCACATAAGTGCGCACCGCCACGAGGTAGGTCTTTTTATAAAAGAGACTGTCCACCTCTCCGAGGAACAGCAATGGATTGCCGTCATCATTCATATAGGTGGTGGCAAAGGCCGTGGCGGAATCCATGATGGCGAACTCATAGCGCCAGGCTGCTCCGACCGTATCAGCGGTTACCGTATCATTCAGCGCAACACCTGAACTATCGCACCATTGCTCCTGCAATTGTGTTGTCGGATGGTCGATGATACCGATATGGCAGGTATCGCCGTATGCGGAGGTATCGTCACCGGCATATGTCCGGATAAACACACGGTACGTATGGCCATAGGTCATGCTATCCACATCCGCCAGAATGAGCAATCCGTCGGCATCGTTGCGGAAATGCGTTTGGGTGTAAGTAGCACCGGTCACCGTATCCTCGATCACGAACTCATAGATCGAAGCGCCCGGTACAATATCAGCCGCCAACGTATCAGACAGACTAATATCATTGCTATCGCACCAAAAAATATTCAGTTGGGTTGTGGGATGTTCGATCAGCGTTATCTCACAGGTGTCGCCCCAGGCACTGATTTCTTCACCAACAATCGACTGCACACTGACCAGGTAGGTACGACCGTAAGTCAATCCCTCCACATCCACAAGCGGTAGCTTGCCATCGGAAGAATCACGCATATGGAATGCTTTGAACTCCTGCCCGGTCACCGTATCCTCGATGGCAAACAGGTAGGCGCTTGCTTTTGCTATGGTATCCACCTGCAGCGTATCTCCGATCTCGACATCCGTGGCATCGCACCATGTGGTTGATAATTTCGTAACGGGATGCGATTCGATAGATATTGTACAGGTACTGCCATAGTATGTGGTATCACCACCCAGGACGGCTCTCACCCGAACCTCGTACACGGTCCCGTATTCAAGGCTATCCACTTCACCCAGCGGCAGCATGCCATCGGTATCGTCACGCCACCAGGTGGTGGTGAAGCTGGACGCGGTATCCGCAAGGATAAATCCGTAAGCAGTGGCACCGGTAAGAAGGTCTGCATAAAGGGTATCTGTAATACCTGCATTCATGGTATCGCAGTACAATGCTGCCAACTGCGTGGCCGTATCCGTTCGAAGGTAGCATGTTCCACCGAACTGGGCCGTATCTTCATCCATCACCACGCGTACCCTGACAGCATAGGTTACAGGATTGGCAAGGCCTTCCACATCGGCCAGGATCAGTTTACCATCTCCATAGGGTCTTATATAAGAAAGCGTATCATCCGCTGCGGTATCCACCAGCATGAACAGGTATTGATCGGCACCCACAACAAGATCCGAATACACGATGGCATCACGCGAGATATTGAGTGAATCACAGAAACTGTCATGAAGCTTGGTCACCGGAATGCTATCGAACATACTTACGAGACAGGTATCCCCGAAGGCGGTTGTATCTCCCCCGATCACGGCCTTTACGCTCACGGCATAGGTGGTGGCATATTTCAGCCCGGGTACATCCAACAAAGGTATACGGGGGGTATCATCAAAAATGGTATCGGAGACCATAAATTCGGAGGCCGTCACCGTATCCTCGAAGAAGAAAATGTAAGTCTTTGCGCCACCGATGGCTTCCGCCTCCAGGGTATCGGCCATGGATACGCCGATGGAGTCGCACCAGTAATCGGTAAGTTGTGTAACGGGAAGATCGGTCAGGCCGAAATAACAGGTATCGCCATAAGCGGAGGTATCTGCTCCCACCACGGTAGCCACTTTCACGCCATAGGTTATTCCATAACGGGCACTGTCGAGATCGTGCAAAGGAAGAAGTCCGTCATAGCTGTACCGGTAAAAAGTTTCCGTGTAGGTACCTGCAGCAGCGGTATCCCAGACAAAGAACTGATAGGTATGTGCACCATCCACTTCCTCGGCTTGCAGGGTATCCGCCAGGGTAATGTCCTCCACGTCGCACCATGTCTCGTTGATATTTGTCAGCGGGTGTTCGATAAAAGTAACCAGACAGGTATCGCCATACTCGCCTTCATAACTACCTACGATGGGTGCGACACGCACATAATAGGTGGCACCGTATTCCAGTCCCGTGGCCTGCAGCAAGGGCAACACCGCATCCGTGCTGTCCACCACCACTTTTCCGATATAGCCGGTGGTGTCGACCGAGTTGGTATCCTCAAAAAAGAATACATAAGAAGTGGCACCGACCACGGGGTCTGCCTCAAGGGTATCGCTCATCACAAAGTCTGTCACATCGCAGTCTTCCGTGATCAATTTGGTCAGTGGTTGCTCGATCAGCATCAGGGAGCAGGTGTCACCGTAGTTGGCTGTGTCACTTTCCACGATGGTACGCACCAGCACCTGGTAGGTCTTATTGTACCTGAGGCCTTCAACACTATCCAGCACCAGAATCCCGTGTGTTGCATCTATGACATATGACAAGCGGAAATTGGTGGTATCATCTATAAAAGTAAACTCATACCCCGTACCAAGTGGAACAGTATCCGCCACCAGGCTATCCTGGAGATTCATGAGCTTATCGCAGTCATCCGTGATGAGCTGGGTCCTGGGCAGAAGTTTGATCCGGCAGGTATCCCCCCACTGTGCGGTATCGTTATTGATGGCGGCCCGGACAATGACATCGTAAAGCACGTTGTATTCAAGATCCGTCAGTTCATTGAGGTCGAGGAGACCGTCGGCATTTTCCCTTGTATAGGTCTCGCTATATGCTGAATCCGCATTCTCCACTTTGAATTGATAAACCGAGGCGCCAGGCACCAGTTCGGCATAAACTTCATCGTCAAAATCCAGTTGGTAATTATAGCATGCGTTCTCGTCAAGTATTGTTACCGGCACACTATCAAGAAGGGTTATCATACATGTATCTCCATATGCAGAAGTATCCGTGCCGACAATGGTCCTGACAGCAATGCTGTAAGTTGAATCGAATAAAAGTGCATGAATATCGGACAGCGGGAATTTTCCATCGGTATTGCCCCGGGTGTATACGGTATCGATCTCCCCACCTTTGAACAGATGGAACTGGTATTTCTCTGCGCCAGCTACGATATCTGCCAGCAGCGTATCACCAATACTGATACCGGAGCTGTCACAGTACTGCACCTGAAGTTTGGTAATGGGATGTATATCGAGTCCGATGTAGCAGGTATCGCCGTATGCGGACGTGTCCAACCCTACAATACTTTTTGCCGTGACCAGGTATGTGACACCATATTCCAGACCATCCACATCGTCAAGTGCGAGGCGGTATGTATCATTGGTATACTCGGCAGTAAATGTGGCGCCGGTGGCGGTATCTTCAAAATAAAACTGGTAGTGGAGTGCACCGGGCACAATCTCTGCTTCCACGGTGTCTGCCAGTGTCAGATCATTTGCGGGGCACCATTCACTTTGCAGTTTGGTGAGGGGATGATCAATGAGTTCAATGTGACAGGTATCTCCCCATGTAATGGTATCCTCACCCACAAAATAACGAACCGCCACACGATAGGTGATACCATACTCCAGGCTGTCCATAGCAATCAAGGGCAACTTACCATCCCTGCTGTTACGCACATAGGTTTTGCTGTAAGTAGCTGCGGTAGCTGTATCTTCAACAAGAAACTCATAGCCTTTCGCGCCTGGCACAACCTGGGCCTGGAGGGTATCGGCAATGCTGACATCATCCACATCACACCATGTTGACGTTAATGAAGTAGGAGCGAATTCATCAAAAATAATATCACAGGTATCACCATATGCACCCAGCTTTTCTCCTACCAGAACCCGGACCTGTACCTGGTATGTACTTCCGTACTTCAATCCGCTGACCAGTGAAAGCGGCAATGACACATCATCGCGAACAACATACCTGGCAAAACCTGTGCTATCAAAAATGTAGAACTCATAACTGGTCACACCGCTGACCGTATCAGCAAGGAGTGTATCCGAGAGTGTGAGGCCCGCCATATCACAAAAAGCACTTTGCAGATTGGTGGTGGGGATCACACTGGCGAGAGTGAAAGAGCCAAACGCGGTCACTGCAGCGGGTGACTGGATCGTACCGTTGTCAGCATCTCCCGAAGTTGATCCGATGCCCAGGTTGGCCCATATGGAATCTCCTTGCCAATAGGCGATTCTGACATCAGAGGATTTGGAAATGTCACAACTATTCGTGTTCCATCCGAGGGTGATGGTCACATCCGAACTTCCGGATGTCCGGTTCAGATTCCAGAATTCACAAGTACTTAGGTAGTTTAATGAATCATCCTTTTCAAAACCGAGATCCTGTTCATAATCAAAATATTCTGCCACGTATGCATCGGTGGCGGAAGCGGGTGCGGTGATGACCAACGGTTGATAGCTATCTCTTCTTCCCAGTGGAAAAGTAAATGCTTCGTCGCCGATCTTTTTCATCGGCCCCTGCACGAAACTGCTGCCATTACCTCCGGTGGCACCGGCGTCATCATTCATGATCAGGTAATTGGAAGCAGAAGTGATCAGCACACCACCGGAAAGCAACAAACTATCCATGATAGTGATTGTTGTATCTGCTTCCACGGCATTATCGGATTTTCCCAGACGAAGTTTATAAAACTCCGTCGGGGTAACTCCAGTAACATACTGCTTGTATCCACCAAAAAATTCTACGGCACCATTTCCGCTTTGATCGCTAAAGCCAGGATTATCTGCATTATTTGTCCAATCTCCTTTCAGGCGAAGTGTACCACGGAGATCAAACTCTCCGCTTTTCTTGTTCACAACATCACCATGTACCTGAAGCTTTACGCCATGATACAATTTGATGCGCGCCCCATTATTACTGAGCTGTGCCTGCACGGGTCCTGTCAGAAGGAAGAAACATCCCAGACAAATAAGGAAACGTTGGTATATGGTGGTAAGGAACATCATCTGTGGCGATAGGCGATGGATAGTTTTGCGATCTTATTCGTTCTCCAATGCTTCTATCCTGCTTCTCAACTCTGCATTCTCCGCATCCAACTGTTTCAGTGCATTGATCATAACATAGAATAATGCACTCTGATCATAACTTAATGCATCCACCTCATATACCTGCTCCTGTCTGTGTACCGGTTGCAAAATGATGCTATCATTGGGCCCCACCAATGTATCCGTACGAACATATATGTTGTCCGTACGGATGTAGGTCTTTTCCTGGAACATGTTGGCATCCCGGCCACGCACTTCGATCTTGTGTGATTTGACCGTGTATGGTGCCACAGACTGCATATCCTGAGCAATCACACCTACAAACTCCGTGGTGGTGTCCGCATAGATGCCCCGGTATTTGTATTTCATGGGATGCACCTGGCGGATCGTTTCAATGCCGTCTGTGAATGAGGCTGTATCTTTTTTCACTCTTCTGTCTGAGAAGGTGAGCCAGGATCCGCCTCCCTGCATGGAGGCTCTTCCATTCACGGAAAAAGTCGTGTCCGGTGTCGCTGTATTGATACCCACCCTCGGAATGTTATGCACACTGCCGGCCGAACCCAGACCAGTACCATAGATCAGATTGCCGATGTTCAGCTGGTTCGAACTGGTCACCGAAAGGCCGTTGCGTACATCATTCCCGATCAGGATATTGTTCGAGCCGGTGGTGATGCTGGAAGAGGTGCTGGGGAAATTCCCCAGGATGGTATTGTATGAACCGGTGGTGATATCGTGTCCGGCCTGAAAACCGATGCCTGTATTACTTCCCGCGGTGGTACTGTTTTTGAGCGATTGATAACCGTTGCCGGTGTTGTTGCTGCCGGTGGTATTGGTGTATAACACATATGAACCTTCCGCCGTATTATAGTTACCGGTGGTGTTACTATACAATGCCTGGGTTCCGTTAGCAAAGTTAGATACTCCTGTGCTATTGGTATACAATGCCTGCGGACCGATACCCACATTCAAACTACCAGTAGTATTTCCATTAAGCGTGAAGGATCCGATCGCTACGTTATAGGAACCGGTGGTATTGTTGATCAATGCATCCACACCGATCGCTGTATTTTGTCCGCCGGTGGTATTGGCTTTCAGGGCCTCTTCGCCCACAGCGGTATTATTAATTCCGGTAGTATTATTATACAATGCACTGGAACCGATTCCCGTATTAGATGTTCCGGTGGTATTGTACCGCAATGAAAAAGAACCCAAACTGGTATTGCCGTTACCTGTGGTATTTGAGTTTAACGAAGTGATACCTACCGCGGTATTGTAACTTCCGGTAGTATTTGATTGTAATGCATTATAGCCGATTCCGGTGTTATTGGTACCTGTCGTGTTTGTGTAAAGCGTCTGGTATCCGATACCGGTATTCTGACTTCCGCCCGTATTGGAGCGGAGGCTGTTTGCACCCAGAGCTGTATTCTGGGTACCGCTGGTGGTAGAAAACAATGCACCTATACCAACGCTCGTGTTATACTTACCTGATCCGGAAGTCAGACTTCTCAAACCGTTTCCAAACGCGATCGAACCTATCAATTGAGAACTGCCCTGAGCTGCCAGATAGACCATTGGTGTATCATTAACAGCAATCGTGCGGTCCGCAATTGACGAATTGCCCGCAATACTTAAACGATAGGCAGGGGTCTCCGTACCCAAACCGAAATTACCTCCCGTATAGTAAATATCACCTCCACTCTGCTCCCATAATTCACCTGCTACCTTTGCCCATTCAGTTGTTGTACCGTTATAAAAATACACCGCACTTTCATCCGTATCATAAACCATCAAACCATCAGCAGGAGATGAAACTGCGCCGCGTTCCGTGGTTGTCATACGAGGAATAAGCATTCCTTTTGTTGTTGACATCACATCCAGAATTGCAGACGGGTCAGGGGTTGTATCGGTTATACTAATCACAACACCCACCGTATCCTGGGCGTGTACCATCTGCCAACCAACCAGTGCAATAAATACAGCAACTACGGTCAGCCTTTGTTTTTTACGGATCATCTTCATGAATTTATAAATACTGTGATAGATTCCTGCCCGCCCAAATAACCATGCGGCATTGTAATATTATCTAAAGTAGAGCAAGATGGATTTTCTGACCACACACTGACTGCCATCAATGTCAGTTCCGCGAATAAAATGACGCACCAAATTCTCAGGGTGCAATTATATGATTTCAATTTATTCTAACCAACTTTTGTATCAATTCGCCATCTGAATTATTGAAGTCACCACCTGAAACATCGTTTATTTATAATAATCATAAGCCGTATTAAAATATTAACATTTTATCATGTACCATTTAACACCAATACTCAAATAAAAAATAAATACGTATTAATACTTAATTATTCCTGCTTATGGAATGCGTTTCCCAAAAAGACATGTCACATGGTAATCCAGCAGAGAATCTCTTCCGAACATAGCATGGATAAAGAGAAAAGCAGGAGGACCCTCCGGCCTTCAGAAATATTTGCTATTGCATCACGCCGGTGCTGAGCTGGAACAATGGCAGGTACATGGCAATGAGAATAACACCCACAACAAGGCCGAGGAAGATGATCATCAGCGGTTCCACAAAACTACCAAGCAGTCCCGTCTGGTATTCCACCTCTTCCCCATACTGTTTCGCGAGTTGTTCGAATATGACATCCAGTTGATTCACTTCCTCGGCTACTTTAACAAGTGCTGTTAATCTGGAAGGGAAAATGTCATGTGCACCCAGGCCTTCATGCAATGTTCCTCCCTCCATCACTTCCTTCCCGATTTGATCCAGGCTCTTTTCCATAGGATAATAACCGATCATGTTGCGCACCAACTCCAATGCCTGAAGCATCGGAACATTGGCACTCATCAGCAAGGCCATGGATCTGCAAAACCTGGCCGCATATATTTTCTTAACCAACAGACCCGCCACAGGAAAACGCAGCACCACCATCGATAGCACTTTCCGAAAACCATCCTTCTTTCGTTGTGAATAACCTGCAATAAGCAAACCCACGAGGCCGACCATCAGCCAGCCACCCCACGCACGGACAAAAGCGGAAAGGTCAACGATCATTTTGGTTATGGGTGGAAGATCACCGCCGAACCGTTTAAAGACATCCGCAAACATGGGTACCATAAACTGCATCATAAAATAGATGGCACCGAAGGCGACCGTCATGACAATGGCGGGATATGACAAAGCGTTGATCACCTGTCTGCGTTGCCGAATCCTTGCATTGAAATATCCCGCCAGTTCGCGGAACACTTCCAGCAACTTCCCTGATTCCTCACCGATTTGCAAGCTGTAATATTCATAGGGTGAAAACTTCCCTGTCTTCCGGATCGCTTCGGAAAGGGTCTCCCCGTTCAACACACGACCACGGATATCGGCAAACAGCACCTGATCCTTTTTCTTCTTCTGTTCTTTTTCAATATGATCCAAACACGATTTGATGTCCACACCCGCACCCATCAGAATCTCGAGTTCATGATAAAACGCTTCCTTATCCTTATCCGGTAACGCGCTTCCAAAGAGCTGTATGTCCCTATTAAGGAAATCCATAAAGCCTTTCGATCCGGCTGTTCCGGTTGTGCGCTTATCAGACTTAACAGTTGATGCCTTGTATTGTTTCAGGTCAATGGCCATGGATCATGCTTATCTGCCGGGTGTGTGATTCAGAATCGCTTCGTGCCGCATTTTCTCGTCTGCCGCATATATCTTATAAAAACGAAATGATACCGGCGTCTCGCCGATTTGCGCTTCCCATTTCCACTCATCAATAGGCGATACATTCGTTGTTATGGTGTTGCCATTATAGTATGATTCTCTTTCTGAAATATCAACATAAAAGGTATCCGTAACCTGACCGGTTTCACGAACCACCCCGTTGGCTAGAATATGATATACGATATCAGGACCAACCATTCGCTTTAACCTGACTCCATCCACCTCGCTCAGCACCTCCAGGGACCGGTCCGCATCTCCCTGCACGGCACCTTCAAGCCGGTATACCTCCAGCCATTTCTCCCGGCTGTCTTTCAAATGGGCTAATCGTTCGCCTGTAATGCGAAGTGCCGTAGCCGCCGTGGCAACCACAATGCCGGTGATGATCATCACCACCACCAGTTCGATCAGGGTAAAGGACTGCAGCCTGTCAGCGGTTCGCATGGATCAATACCTTATAAGTTGCCAATGATTTCTGGCTTTCATCCAGTGCACTCACCTCGAGAACTTTCACACCTGTCCAGCGACTTTCCCGGATCGTTTTCCGGATCATCAAGCCGTCCGCATTCCATGACTCATCCAGGAAACGTTTGTGCATCAATGCATCCGCAGCAGCATCCTTGACCATCACATGGGCTTTTACAACAGAGGCATTCTGACCCCGCTGCACCACGTTTGTATAAATCATCATACCCACTCCGAACGTTCCCATTACGATCACCATAGCAATCAATGTCTCCAGCAATGTGGATGCACTCAATTTATGAACTCTTATTCCAGCCATTGCACCCATTTTTTTTCTGCAGCATCCGGCCACAGTGCGGCGCCAACATAAAAATCCGAAAGTGATTCCCGGTCAATTACCGCATCCAGCAAATGGTTCTGATAAACTGAGGAAGGGGTTTTCAGGATAAGTTCATCCACGGTGAGATTTCCATGAATCGTACCCTGAACCTGTGCATTTCCCTGCACATAAACCTGTCCCGTCAAAGTGGTTTCCTCTCCCAAAACAACCAACGTCCGGCTGTTGCGTTCCCGGGGCATAACAAAAATCACACCGCCCACGGACGCATTTTTTTCCATACGGACTTCAGATGATTCTTTTCCGGTTTTTTGTGACCTCAGCACCAGTGCGCTCGGGTATGCCAGCTGACAATCTTCGCCCACAATGATATCTTCGGTTGCCAATGCCTGTAAGCTACCGTTGAATCCGGATTCTATTTCAATGATGGGCGCAATCAACAACACCTGCTTCAAATGTGCGGATCTTAACACCGATATCTTACGGTCTGCCTGTATGACGATGTGCCCCAGCAAATCCACATCACCTACCACGATGCTTGTTCCTGTAATGACACGGGGAGGTGCCGTGAATGACTGATGCATGTTTAATATAGGTTGATTATCAGCAAAAATGTAAAGGCTATCTTCCGTCGAAAATCGCTCGGTCATCTGACGGTCCAGTTCACCTAGCGCATCTGTATCCGGTGGCTTAACGGCCTTATCACTTTTGGAAGTTACCCCATCAATCAACCGTTGACCATCGAAGCTCTTTCCTTCAATATAGGCTCGTTTCACCATGGCCTCGGGAAGGTATGCTTTCCCCCTGACCAACGTTTTCCCGCAAACCGACAAGGCCCGGTTCCGGTCGCTCAGGTACAGCGCATAATCACTATCCGGTCCGGGCTTTCTTCCCATGAGGACTGCACGTTCTGCAACATTCCTGGTGAGTGTCTGCGCTACTGCAACCTCAAACACCCCCCACGGATAACGCCGGACAGAAATGTTGTCGCTGCCATCACCATACAAATCCACCTCTGTTGCCTGCTGTCCGGGCGCATCCTCACCCAACATCAGGTAAAGGCCCGACAATGTATTGCGGGATTCCCGTGCACGTTCATCCATCCGGAGGGTCTGCACATTGAACAGGTACGATAAAAGGATAAAGGATGATGAGAGTGCTGCAATCAGAAGTGCCACAGCCAGTGCATATATGAGGGAAGACGCTTTTAGCATAGGGCGCTCCTCACTCCTTCTTTTTCCCGGATGGTGTCTTTTTCTCCTTAGGCTTCTGCTTGTCGGTTGACTTATCCTTCTCCTGCGTCTTTTGATCCTTCAGATTCTCAGGCGGCGATTTCTTTTTCTTCCCGTCATCTTCTTTGCGCTTCTTATTCTCCCTATCCACTTTATCCACCTTCTCTCTATCTTTCTTCTGACTTTTCTCCTTGTCCACTTTTGTTCTTTTTTCTTTATCGGATTTTGGAGATGTCCATGATTTGATCGCATCTCCGGAAGATCGCCAGACCCTGACTGCACCCGGGGCCTGATATTCCCGGAGGTTTCCTTTTTTGTAATAGAAGACCTTTGCCGAATCACCATCATATTCTCTTAACCGGCCATGTACCTTCCCTTCACAATGTTTTCCGCTCTTCTGCAATTCATTTTTTTCATTGTAATAACGAAAGGCTCCATGGGCTTTTCCCTGCCGGTAGTTCACAATCTGACGAACATGTCCGTTCTCATCCCACTGCATCCACTTCCCTACCTTCAAACCGAATCTGTACTTCCCTCTTTTCCTCAAGTCATGATCTTTGTGGTATTGTGTATACCAGCCATTGAGAACCTGTCCGTCCACACCGCCAACCGTGCGATGAATCTCATAGGATCGGTGCCATGCATAGGTGCGGCTTTCCCTGGCCCTGACCTTTTTCTTCTTCAACAGATATACGCTGGCTTTGGCTGGATAGCCGCTATCAATCACCGCCACCTCACCGTTTGTCTTGGTATAATTAGGCGATTGTGCACGGGTTGTCAATGCCATACTGGTGACAACCAGGCTCAACAGGGAGATCTTACAAAACGAAACTGACGAAACAAATTTCATCATCATATATTATTTTCTTAGAATGGTCTTCTTTTCTCCTTCATATTTCAGTTGCACGGAATCGGAGTACAGCTTCACCACCTTCACCTGAACCGCTTCCTCACCTTCCGCCAAAAGGAAATTCTTATTGTCCACCGAAAGTATCGCTACCTCCTTGCCTGCTCCTTTCACAACGCCACTGAACTTGACATCAGGCCATCGCAACGGCGGTTTCGGTTCAGGCTTTGCCTTGGGCTTGACAGGAGCCGAAGACTGGCTGCTGACCGGCCGATAGGTTCGCACGTTGTTCCTGATGACCGAACGTTCCAGAAACGGATCCGATGGTAACTCCAGCAATGCAAAACTGTTGTTCTCGAGATCACATGGCACTTCCTTCATGACAGCAGGAACAACGGCATATGTTTCCTGTCCACCCCATCCGTCGACAAGGCGGTAAATGACCAGGCCCCAGACCACAGCGGCAGCTACCAGAAGTATATAGACGTTGGTCTTCTTTTTCATTTGACCGTAAATATTCTTTTCAGGCTGCTTTTACTCAGGTGACCTGAGGCATCTTCAGACTGCACCTGCCAGTAATAAACCGAATCAACCGATGAATGACTAAAAACGTAATTCGGCTGTGTCAATACCTTGGGGTATCCGGGCAACAATGTATTGCCATCCGGGTGGTAAACCGAGAGGTAGTCTAATGCCACATCCGCCGCATGGCTCCACGACAACTGAACGGGAAAGGAATCCAATACCGCATTGTTGGGCGGGTAAGTGAGTGTCGGAGCAACCGGCGGCGTAGTATCAATCGTTAACGTACGCACGGAATAGCCCGAGTTATAAGTATCATTTCTTCCCAGAACCCGCCATGAATGAGCGCCATCGGATTTGAAGGTGTATACAAATGTGGTATCCGTTGTATTGTAGCTGTTCTGAACATTCTGCGGTTTGCTGAAATCCGGTTTTGCAAACTCAATCGTGTATGTATTGGCACCAGCAATACTACGCCAGGAAAATTCCAGGGTGGTGGTATCAGAAATATACTTATCATCAGGCGAAAGCAACTTCACAATTTGGGTACTTATATCGTTCGTAGAATCGATGGTCAGCGTTCTGTAAACATAGGGGGTATATGACGAACCGTTCTCTGCTCTCAGTCTCCATTGATATTCCCGTCCCTGGTTCAGCACAAGGGTAACTCGATCCGCCTGAATTAGTGAATCCACTGCAAACTCAACGATGCTGTCAAAACTGGGATGCACAACCTGCAAATGATACGACAGTGCGCCTTTGACCTCTTCCCATAAAAAGAGATTCTCCCGGTTTTTGGATTTAAGTTTATCGGTAGGCGCAATGATCTTCACCTGCTTATTGGTGATGTCCTCTTCAAAGAAATCCTTGCATGCTTTTATCACGAACATACCCGGCACCAGGATCAGAAGCAGAAGCAATTTGTTACGATACATGTTTTACAATATTTTGAAGATATATGGATGCCATCAGGTAGCTTCTCTTGGAACGCACGTCTTCCACCACCTGAAACTGAAGAGAAGATACATGTCCTTTGCTGCCATCCTTTTCCAGCATATAAGCCAGTTGCATTAAATCATTGAACTTCCCCTGAACAGTCACCTTATAAGTGATCATATTCAGATCACCACGAACTGTTTCCGTACCCGCTGGGAATGAAGCCAGGATCAGGTTATGGTCTGCACAAAAAGTGGCCACCGATGCCAGGATCTGATCCTGATTCACACCGGAAGCATATTTTCCCATCTGCTGATTCAAACAGGACAAGCGACTTTCCAACACCTCCAGTTTACGGGGTGCATTCCTTGCCTGCTCAATCATTTGTTCCGCTTCCCTTACCTCAGACGCCAGGTTCACGGTATTGCGCACGGCAAGGAAATATGCCAGAACCGCAAATGCTGCAGCACCTATCCACAGAAGTTGAAGCTTACGTTTATATGAGGTTTTTCTGTTCATTTGCCCAGCGTTGCCTCCAGTTCAAAGTAACCAATACTTTCATTGCTCTTCTGATGGTAATCCGTGATCTTCACATCGGTAATTCCCTCCACGGATTTGACAACCTTGATCCAATCGTTAAGAATAAGGCTGTTCGTGGTTGCTCCTGAAATAACCATGTGTTGTCCGTCAAACTGAACATCCGCCTTGGTAGCGGAAGCCACCTCACTTTTCCTGGGAGGATATACATGCAACATGGTCAATTGAACCTTCTCGGGAACCGAAGATGCCACCCGGTTGACAAAGTACGATGCCTGAGCGGAAGCATTCCATCCCGCGTTTGACAGGAAATGTTCCTGCTCATCCAGTAAGGCCTGCATTTCATTGACCTGATCTACCTTTCTGCCGTTGATGGATATTTCCTCCTCCAATCGCTGGTTCTCTTTTTCATAATGACCATACATCAGAAAATTGGCGAGCAACATGGTGAAGAAGAAAATTAACAGCATCCATCCCGATTTCCTGAACAGCACCTTCTGTTCATATTCCACCTTCCCCCGCTTCATCAGCTCATCATCGGATGCCGGTGCCGGATCAATACCGGCCAGACTGACAAAAGCCTGGGAGAACCCAATCAACTCAGACGCTTTCCAGCTCTTTTGATCAATCTCAACAGCCACATCCTCTGTTGGAGAAGTACCATTGACATTGAACTTTTCCAATCCCTCCTTACCGATCCATAAGTGAAAATCACCCACGTGCATCTCCTCCTCTTTCACCGTCAACAAAGGAAGTACATGATCCATCAGCAACGGCCCCAGTGTCACATTCACCACATCCAATCCGGCCTCCGAAAATATGTGCAGCCATTTTTCAAGCTGATCTTTCCGTGTGGCGGATACACATGGTGCTGTTCTTTCACCGGGTTGAATTTGCACCAGCAGATCTTTTAGTCTGGCGTTGGGTAAGATCTGGGGCAGCAGATCAACATAGTCTCCCTCGAATGCCGTAACCTTCTTGTGCATGATGCCCTTTCCATGAAGACATATACTCACCGGCAAACCGGGTGATACATGTTGTTTGAGTTCTTCGATGGATGTAATGCCGGAGAACGACCTGTCATGCGTCACGGATTCTTTCTTTCGCGACAGCACCACCCCGCTTATCAGCATCTTTCCGTCGTCCAGAATCTTGACATCCAGGCCTGCAACAGAATCTGGCCTGGTCAATTTTCGCCGTATGTTGTCAATCTGATGCACAATCAATAAATGACCGTTGGTTTGATAAACAGACTCAGTTTGGATTTTGAATCCTGTTTTGTACGACTGCTGAAGAACCATTTAAGAACGGGCACCCGCGATAAGAAAGGTGTGCCTGTACCCGTATCGTTATTGGCTTTTTCTTCCAGGCCACCGAGCACCACCATATCTCCGTTCTTCACCCTTACGAGGGACTGGAAGCTGCGGGTCACTTTGCCAGGAGGCGCTGTGTCACTCACTCTTGCAGTGAAATCAGACTGCTCCACGGTGATATCCAGGGTCACATGATCATCTCCCGAAACCACCGGGGTTATTTTGATTTTAAGGCTTGCCTCCAGACTCTTCCATACCGTCTGCGTTATGTTCTGTGGCGTTTGCGTACCTACCACACTGTTGGTCACCTCCGGATAAAAGGCCGTTGCCCCGATACTCATATTCGCTTCATTTCCATTGATAGTAGCGAGCTTGGGCGTTGATCTTTTCTTGATAAAGCCCTGTTGCTCCATCGCTTCAATGTCTATATAAAAATTAGGGCTTACGCTGCCGAGGTTGATCAGGCCACTGGTACCCATGAGGGACAACAGCTCGTTAATTCTTTCCGCATTCATCGTGTACTTGACACCGGGCAGAAGTTCCCGGTTATTCGGAGGATCATCCGACAATCCGGCCTTAATACCGGTGCTGACCGTCGTATTGCTGTTCACATCCACTATAATAATTTCAATCAGGACGAGGGGTACCACCTTATCCACCCCTTTCAGGAATTCCTGAATTTCCCTGATGGCCCGTTCGGAACCACTCATCACAAGGCTGTTCTGTTCTTTCTCCACCACAATCTCCACACCGGCTCTCAGGTCCTTGGGTATCACTTTTTCTATTGTTTCCGCCCTTCTGTATTGCAATGGATGAACAATGGCAAGCCTGATGCTCTCGGTTTTTCTTTCTCCGATCTGGTAGACCTGACCTTCCTTGGTAAAGCCGTGGTCAGTACCATTGAAAAGAAATGTCAGCAATTGATCATAGGTGACCCTGGTCAGACTCATGTTCGCATCGCCTTTGGGTTCCGAGAGCAGGTTGAAATTCACCCCCAATTGCTGGGACGCTTCAGCCACCACATCTGCGATGGGAACGGCAGTGGCATCCACATTCATAAGCACGGGATCGGTTCCCGCAATCACTTCCACCTTCAGTCCGGCATTTGCACTGCGGTTTCCACCACTGCGATCTCCCTTTTTGTTATTGCGACCTCCGTTGTTGGATCCGGCATCATTGCCCGCAGATTCCTTTCCGATCACAAAAAAACCATCGTCGGTTTTGTTCAGTACCAATCCGTTGGCATAGGCAATCTTATCCAACGCACTCTCAAAAGGCACATTCTGAAGAAAGCCACTTATGATCTGACGACTCACCTCCTTTTGAATGATCACATTCTTACCGGATCGTTTGGTAATCTCGCGGGCCACCAGTTCGAGGGTATCATTTTTCAGATCCACGGTGAGGGCATCCCCCGCACTGTCGTAAGAAACCGTAATGACTTTAGGCACATAAGCCTTTGGTTCCGGCTTGGGAGCCTCGTATTTGGAGATAGAAATAATAGACCCGATGAACTTCAGGTCCAGGTCATATTGCTTGCATAAAAACAGCAGGATATTCTTGACAGATTCTCCTGCAAAGTTGTTCACCACCGTAATATTCAGGTTCGGATCAACATTGATGTTAAGTGAATTGGAAATGGCCATGGCCCGGACAAACTCCTGAATGGGTGCACCGGAAACCGATGTCCTGACGGTCTCATTCAGATTAGGCGCAGTGGTTTCGCCCAAAGCTTCCAGCTGCATTTGCATCACCGCAAAACGATCCGGGGTTTGAGCCGTTGCCACCCCCGAAAAAAGCATGAGCACAAAAATAAATACTCTGAATTGCAAGCCAGTCATCAGCTATGATTAATTAAAAGTGGATAAATCTCTTCGAGGGATGTTTGCCCGCTCTCCAGCAGTTCCAGCGCGTTACCCGCTAACGTTTTCACGCCATATTTTTTAAGATGGTCTTCGATGTCATGCGCACCCTCCCTGATTGCGGCCTGCAACATTTCATCCACAGGAATCACTTCAAAGATAGCTTTCCTGCCCTTATATCCTGTATAATAACAGGACTCACATCCAACGGGTTCGAACTGTTTGGCAATATGCGATGCGGACCGGAAGCCATCCGGAAGATCATTGCCGGAGAGGTCTTTCTGTTGTTTACAATCAGGACACAGCAGGCGTACAAGCCGTTGGGCCATGGTGGTATTCAGGGTGCCGGCGATCAGAAAGGGAGGTATCCCCATGTCCACAAGCCGTGATACCGTGCCCCAGGCAGAATTCGTATGAATGGTGGATAGCACGAGATGGCCGGTCAATGAAGCCCGAATAGCCATAGCAGCGGTTTCTCCATCCCTGATCTCACCCAACATGATGATATCCGGGTCTTGCCGGAGGAATGTGCGCAGTGCCCGGGCAAAGGTCAGACCGATGTCTTCCTTTAGCTGCACCTGGTTGATGCCCTCCAGGGTATACTCGATCGGATCCTCGATGGTCACAATGTTGCGACTTTCCTTATTCAGCAGTTTCAAAGTCGCATACAATGTGGTGGTCTTTCCTGATCCGGTAGGTCCGCTTATCAGCACAATACCGTGAGGCTTTCTCACCCCTCTGAGGTAGTTCGCCAGGTCGGTTTCGGAAAAGCCGATTGCTTCCAGGTCGATGTCCGTAGCATCTTTGTTCAATAGCCTCATCACGATCTTTTCTCCGTGCAGGGTGGGCAGGATACTCACCCGGATATCGAACTTTTCTCCACCTCTTTTAAATCCGATCCGGCCGTCTTGTGGCAATCGTTTCTCTGCGATATCCAGGTTGGCTTTGATCTTGATCTTGTTAACAAATCCCGGGTAATCCGACTTACTGATCACATAGCGCTCCACCAATTGCCCGTCAACCCTGATCCGCACGCGACAGCGGTCCTCGTACGGCTCTACATGAATGTCACTGCTGCCAAGGTGTTTTGCATCATGGATCAGGTTTGCCAGAAAATCTTCTGCTTCGGCCTGATCAAGTTTTGCCGGCGCTTTTGAAGTTTGCCGGCTGGTTTTCCTGTAGAACTTCGCCAGGGCCTTTCCAATCTCCTCAGCAGGCCGGGGTGTGAATGTCACCTTTTTCCCCAGCACCATTTCCAGCTCCATGGCCGTATTGGACACTTCCACCGTTTCATCCACAAAGAATGTCAACAGGTCATCTGCTGACGTACCGGGCAACACCCTGTAATGCCAGGCTTGTTCCGGGGTGATCAGTTGCAACAGATCTGTGGAGGGTGCAATAGCCATGGTCGTTAGCTGAATTGGAGTATCAGGCTTTTGAAGTCGGGCTGAAAAATCTGCACGATGGTCAGCAAAAGAGCCAAACCACCGGCAAGGGGAATCTGATGTGATGCCTTTGTGAACAACATTCTGTAAATAAGAAAAACAAAAAGAACGACCATCAATCCACCCAGGTATAATGCCACAAATCCGGGAAGTGAAAAGCCGAAACACATGATCCCTATAAAAAGTATATCACCCCACCCGATATAGACATCCGCCAGATGAACAAGCCTTCTTTCCTTCAGGGAGAAGTACAGGGTAAGCGCTCCGTACTGCACTGCAAAAAAACCGATGTTCACCATACTCTCCCGTAGCCATATCTCCCACCCTGATCCGGAAATGCTTTGCCAGGCAATGAGCGCACCCCAGACGACAACGATAAGCCAGGACACCGCACGATAGCGAAAATCCTGGTATGCGATAATCATCAGCAGCAATATGCTGACAATGGTGAGGTAGGTCTGCAAGGAATTAGTCTTTTACGGTTTCGGTTAATTGTTTCTCCTGGTTTATCTCCCATATGTTCAATTCTCCGTCGCCGTCAAAATCAACAGTTGCTCTTGCACGGGCAATAAAGCCGTTCCCACCGCCTTCTACCAGCTCTATCACATATTTTGCCGTTCCTCCCTCATCCACCAGTTTTTCCTGTTCGAATGATATCTCGTCCAGATTGGCGGCATACTTCGAATGCTCCATGAAATAAGTTTTCTGCAGTGTATAGACGTGTTCCAGCTGCAGCTTTGCCTCCGTGCTATGGGCCTTGGAGATAAGGGGCATCAGGTTGGGCAGCGCCAGAAGAACAAGGATACCTACAATGACAAGTACGACAAGGAGCTCGGTGAGTGAAAATGCCTTAAGTCTATGACTTTTGATTCGTGTTTTCATGTTATTCAATACTTTATTGGATTCCGTTGCCAAAAAGGGGAACCAAGATACTACACTCCCGGCACTTATTAAAACCATACGTTTACCCATATACACCAGTGGTTTGTCAAACTATACCTGTTGTTTACCGAATGTTGTTAATATGTTAATTTGAGAATTTGAAAATGTGTTGATTTGAAAATGGGCAGGCTGGTGTGCTGATATGAGAATGCAGGCTCAACGGTGATTTCATTGAATACCCAGCTAGCGCGAATGTTCTCGAAGGCAGCTGGCGCGGATTTGCAATCCGTGCCAATATACCAATATAGACGATGCACGAATTAACATCCCATGAAGCTTTCGCAAAAATTCACACAAGCTGCGTATTGGAACATCGGCGTTAGCGGAAATGCACGGATTGCAAATCCGCGCCAGCCAGGAGTGGTAACATGAAAATGCAAGCTCAACAGTGATTTCATTGAATATGGTTGGCAGTGGTGGTTGGGGAACTTACACTTCTTCATTTTGTTCCCTGTTAAAGTTAGCGACTAATTTCTATTTTTATTCGCTACGCTTTTTAGGGGAGTCTTCAGAACCATCACCGGGAAACGCTTTTATTTACAATAACCTTGACCTGTGTTAAAATATTAACATTTTAGCGTGTGTCATTTTAACTTCAAGATTAAAAAAACGAAACTACGTAGTAATACGTAGTAAGTAATTTCCCAGAAACGCATCTGGATGATCGAAGACATTTACGAAACTTGAATGCTCTTTTGTAAGTTTGGATATCAAAAGGAAATTCAAAGTGCTTTTATCGTGGCATTGAAGAAATTATAGTCAGGTGTAATCTGAGATAAATGGGTATCATACAAAGACAAAGCTTACAAAATACCATTGTCACATATATAGGTATTGCTGTCGGATTCATCAACTTACTGATTATCCAACCTGCCTTCCTCACACCTGAAGAAATAGGGTTAACCCGTGTCTTATTTTCTCTTTCCTACCTAATTGCCGTGATCATTCCCATCGGCGGGGAAAAGATAACAACAAAGTTTCTACCTCTCTTCAAGAGCTCAGATAACGGAGACAATGGCTTCCTGGTTCTAATCACCGGATACATGGTTTGCGGATTTACCGTTGTCTCGCTGATCATATTTTGCTTCCGCTCTTATTTTATCAATATATACGCAGATCAATCACAGGTTCTTGGTGAGTATCTCGGTTATGTTTTCCCATTATCCTTTTTTCTTGCTGGTGTCAATGTGTTGAACGTTTATACATTTAGTTACTTCAAAACTGTATTCCCTTCTGTTCTTAATAACATTCTTGTACGAATCATATTTATCACGCTCATCAGTATTTATTCAATAAAACTGATAACCTTAAAAACTTTTATTCAGCTCTATGTGGGTATTTATGGCTTGCAGATCCTAATTCAATTCATTTATATACTCCGGATTTCCAAGCCCACATTGATAATCAATCGGAAGATCCTGAAAGAAGTCAGGGTAACCAAGGTAATTACCTTCGGTTTATTAATTGCATTGACCGCATTTTCAGCCATAGGGTTAAAATATCTTGACACGGTCATGCTTGCAAACTACATTTCACTTGATTTGGTAGGTATATATGCCATTGTAGCCTTTATTCCCACTGTAATTGAAGTTCCTTTGGGTGCAATAGAAAAAATCAGTGATCCTAAGATTACCACGGCACTTATAACAAACAATACCACTGAGATCAAAGCTATTTATTATAAATCCAGCAAGTATATGCTGATTCTGGGTGGTCTGATATTCCTGTTAATTACAGCCAACATTAATTTTCTTGTTCAATTACTTCCGGAGGAATATGCTATCGGCCGGGATATTGTACCGATCTTATGCGTTGGCGCTTTCCTGAATATGGCATTTGGATCAAACAGCACACTAATTTTTAATTCTCACCTATACAAGTATGGGGTTTTATTTATTTTCCTAATGATCGTTT